>CBFGRG010000233.1:0-5815 GCA_965651105.1 uncultured bacterium
GCCCGTCCACGGAGCTCCTCACAGGATTCCCGCAGCCGGCACAAAACCGACTCGTACTGGGCAGTCGCCGGGCTGCCACAGGGGCTACAGCATATCTCAGGCGATATCGCTGGTCATCTCGCGCATCCAGTGGCGCTCGGCGCCGATGGTCGTCTCGACGCCGTGGCCGGGGTAAACGGTGACGTCGTCGGGCAGCTCCAGCAGCCGGGCCAGGGTGCGTACCATGGTTGCCTGGTCGGCGCCGGGGACTTCGGTGGTGCCATGCCCGCCGGGAAAGAGCACATCGCCACCGAACATCACCGCGTCATCGGCGCTGTAGAGCACGATGTGCGCCGGATCGTGTCCGGGCAGATGGTAGATGTCGAAAGTGTGGTCGCCCAGCGTGACGGTGTCGCCCTCGTCGAGGTGGGCATCCGGGGTGATCGGCTCGATCGTGAAGGGCAGCTCTTCCGCGCTGGGGGATTGCAGCCGCGCGTCGGCCTTCGGATGCGCCAGGAGTGGCGCGCCGAGCGCATCGCGGAGAGTGTTGGCGTCGACGATGTGATCCCAGTGGACGTGCGTGAGAATGATGCGCTCGACGGTGACGCCGAGCTCGCCGACGAGCCGGACGATCTCGTCGCGGGTTTGTGGCGGGGTGTCGATCAGCAGCGCGGTGAGCGTCGTTTGATCGACGACGAGGTAGGCATTGGTTTCCAGTGGACCGCCGGGGATCGTGGTGATCTTGAGCGTATCGGGCATGTGAGTATCCTTTCGTGATGCCGGTCGTGTATCACCGGCACCCATATTGCGATCCTGACGGAAGTGGCCGGACGGTCGATCGTCCGACGGCTTGTCCTGTTGTACCTTACATGCCCGGATGCGTGATGCTCGCTTCTTCGACTGCCGCCAAGACCCGGTCCGAGCCGCCAACCGTCCTCATCGTGGACGACGAGCCAGCAATTGTCGATCTCCTTTCGCAGCTGCTGGAGGATGAGGGGTATCGCGTGGCGTCGGCGGGTGACGGAGTCGCGGCGTACGAGAAGGTGGGCGAGGTACGGCCGGACCTGGTGATAGCCGATGTGATGATGCCGCGGATGGACGGATTCGCGCTGGTGGATCGGCTCGCCGGCGGCGAGCACCCGGTGCCGGTGATCCTGATGAGCGCGGCGGTGGAGTCGCGGCGACGGGACGTGCCGTTCATCGCGAAGCCGTTCGATCTGGGCGAGCTGCTGGATCTGGTGAACACCTGCCTGGGGTGAGCGGCGGGCCCCACGGACGTTACCGCACAGCGGCCACCGGGCCGATCATTCGACTCCGGCGATGCCCCCCCTGCCCCGCACCCAGCCTGCAACCCGCTCAGTGTGGCGGGTTTTTTTTGTTCCCTCATGCGTTCGTCAGCGGATTCGGCCGGTGGTGAGGAGCTCGTCGATCTGCCGGCGGCTGGGGATGCCGTGGGCGCCAATTTCGCGCAGGCTCAGCGCGGCGACGGCGTTGGCGTACTCTCCTGCCTTGAGCGCGGAGACGGTGCGATCCGACGCCTTGAGGAAGAACGCCGCCGCGAAGACATCGCCGGCACCGGTGAGGTCGCTCACCTTGACGTTGTAGCCGGGGATGTCGATTTTCTGCCCGCTGGCGATCACCTGCGCGCCTTCGGGGCCGCGCGTCATGACGCTCATGCGGCGCTCGCCGACGCGGGTGACGACCTCGCGGGTGTAGGCGATCTCCTCGTCGGAGACGATCACGCTGTCGAGACGGTCGATCAACGTGCCGGGCAGCTTCAACGGCACGTGGGTGACGCGGCCGCCGGTAGCGCGAGGCCACTGGCGCAGCCATCCCTGCGGGGTGGCGCCGAGGAATTGCGTAGTAAGGCCGGTACAGGCGCGCCGGTCGATCTCGTCGGCGACCGGGCCGAGATGGACCAGCTTCGCGTTGCGCCAGTGGGGTGGCAGGCCGTTGAGGTCGATCGGGCCGGCCCAGTGCGGCATCATCTGGACGCGGCGAGAGCCGTGGTACTCGTTGACGAAGGCGGTTGGGACCTCGGCCTCCTGCACGACGATGCTGATTCGATCGGTCAGGTAGGGTTCGAGCGACGGGACCTTCAGGCCCGCCACCTCACGGCCGTAGACGCCGCGAGTGAGCACGGCGACGCGTGCGCCGAGATGCGCGGCGGTGATCGCCGAGTAGAGCGCGGTGCCACCGAGCACGCAGCTTCCGTCGGGCTGGATGTCGGCCGTGATGTGGCCGATCACCAGGTAATCTGGCGTGCGCATGCGCTGGACGGCGGATCGCTTCGGGCCGGGACGAAATGGGCGGCGTTCGGACTTGCCCGGCTTCGGTGCCGGGGTATCGCCCGGGTTGGTGTCTGTCATGGCGATGGGCTCCAGGTTCGAACGACGGTCCGGTCTCGTACACGGACCCCGGGTACAGGACCCGGGGCGACAGGACTCCATCCATTGAAAGCGATTCGGTGGCAGGCGTCAGGCGTTGTTCGGGAGGACGGTGATGCGGCGCTCGTTGCCCTCGCCGCTGCTCTCGGTGCAGACATCGGGATGCGAGCGCAGGGTGAGGTGGATGATGCGGCGCTCGTTGGGTGGCATCGGCTCCAGCGTGACCGGGCGGCGGCTGCGGCTGACCTGCCGGGCGACGCGCTCGGCAAGCCCGATCAGCGACTCCTCGCGGCGGGACCGGTAGCCTTCGACGTCGAGGATCACCCGCGACCACGTATCCAGCTTGCGATTGACCATGAGGTTCACAAGGTACTGGATGTGCGAAAGGTGCTCGCCCCGGCGGCCGATCAGCATGCCGAGGTCGTCCCCGACCACGTCGATGAAGATCGTGGGCGGGTCGTCATCGTCCAGCGGCACGGCCGAGGGGTTGTCGACCGCCATCACGTCGGCGGCGACGCCCATGCGATCGAGCAGGTCACGCACGGCCTGCTTGGCGACCTGCTCATCCTCGGCGTCGATGCGATCGACCACGGCCGGTCGCGGCATGGTGCCGCGGCGGGAGGGCCGGTCGTCACGTGAGCGGCGTCCGCGCAGGCGGTCTCCCCCACCCTGCTTGCGTGGCTGGCTTTCGCGGCGGGGCGTCGGCTGGGCGGCCATCCCCTTCTGCGTCACGCGAACCAGCGCCTCGTCTTCCTGGTCCTCACTGGCATCGACGAGGATTTCGACGTCGACCTCGTCGCGCGACAGCCCCAGCTCTTCGAGCGCGAGCCGGATGGCCTCGTCGACCGAGTACGCCTGGATTTCCACACTGGTGCGTCGCTCCATTTGTGTTCGACTCGCTTTGCGTGCTGGCGTCGACGGCGTCAGCGCTTGCGCTTCTTTTTCTTGCGCGCGGTCGGGGCCGTCGTCGCGGTCGGGTTTCCATTCGCGTTTGCTGATTTTGGCTTGAAACTGGTGGCGGCGTCCACCCGGTCGCGGTAAGAGGTGGAGGCCTCGCGGCGTTTGGCGGCGAACGGATCGCTCTTGCCACCGGTGCCGTTGGCTTCGGTCGCGACCTCAGCTTCGGTGTCGCTCGCCGTTTCGGCGGGCTTGCCGCTCTTCTGCTGGGCCTGCTGCTGGCGCTCGGCGGCCTGCTTCTGGGCCTCTTCCATCTTGCGCTGGAGCCAGCCCTGGAAGCCGGACTTGGGTGCAGCGGCGGCGCCACCGACGACCACGACGTCATCGAGGTTGCGCGGCGCCTGGTAGCCGAGGCGGCGGTGCTCCGGCAGCTCCGGCAGCCACGGCAGCCACGCGCCAAGCGAGCCCCATCCGGTGATGAACCACTGCTGCACGACCGAGTAGGCGCTCTGGGCGGCCCAGTAGATCACCGGGCCGGCGGCGAACTGCCAACCGAAGATCACGACCATGAGCGGCATGAAGTTCATCATCACGTTCATGATCTGCTGCTGCGGGTCGTCGCTCTTGGGCATGTTGGCCGGACGCATCATGCGCGTCTGCACGAACTGGAAGATACCGGCGAGGATCGGAAGGATCTTCCAGGGGTCGGGCTGCGAGAGGTCGCTGATCCAGAGGAAGCCGTGGGCCCATTCACCGACATTGTCATTGGAGAGGTTGAAGATGGCGCGGTAGAGACCCCAGAAGATCGGGATCTGAATCAGCATGGGCAGACAGCCGGCCATCGGGTTGACGCCGTACTGCTGGTAGAGCGCCATCGTCTCCTGGGAGGCGCGGGCGCGGTCCTTGCCGTACTTCTTCTGGATTTCCTTGATCTTCGGGCTGAGCTCCTGCATCGCCTTGCTGGAGCGCGTCGACTTGATCGTCAGCGGCAGCAGGATCGTCTTGATGATGATCGTGAAGACGATGATGGCGAGGCCGGCGCTGCCGGTGGCGTTTGCCAGGCTGTCCAGCGACCACTCCATGAATGAGCGGTACTGCTCCCACACGGGGATCGTCGCGGCGAGGCTGGAGAAGAATACTGGGAGCACGAGGCGCGTTCTCCTGTCGGCGGGCCCGGGTGCGTGTCGGGCGGGTAATGGGCGGTTGTTTGCTCGTGAAAGATCGGGCGCATTTGCCCGGCAGGCACGGTGACGGCCGGCGCGGCGATGGCATTGGGGTCAATCGACCGGGTCGTACCCGCTTCCGCCCCATGGGTTGCAGCGCAGGATTCGCCAGATCGCGAGCCGTCCACCCTTCAGGATACCGTATTTCTCGATCGCCTCGTAGGCATACTCGGAACAGCTTGGTGTGAACCGGCAGCTCGGCGGCGTCATCGGCGAGATGGCGCGACGGTAGAAGGTGATCAGGGCGAGGGCGATACGTTTCATCGTGGCGACTCGAGGGCAACGGGTTCCCAGCCGGTGGTGATCGGATCACCCGGTGCGGGCGGCCCGTTTTCGTCGCCGGGGGGAACGGTGAGGAGCCCGGCGCGGGTGAAGATGTGGCCGAGCGCGTGCTGGGCGCTGGCGAGCGACGGCAGGTCGTCGACGGTGCCACGGCAGATGATGACGATGTCGTGCCCCGGCGTGAGCCAGGGATGATAGCCGCGCAGCGCCTCGCGCACGAGCCGCTTGATGCGGTTGCGCTGCACGGCCTTGCCGCAGCGCTTGCCGGCGACGACGGTGTAGCGGTTTTGGGCGGGGTCGAGATCGTTGGGCAACACCCGGGCAACGAGCGGACCGTGCGCGATGGCGGTGCCGCGGGAGCGGGCGCGGCGGACATCGCTTTCTCGATGGAGCCGGTAGGCGCGAGCGATCACGGAAGCGGGGCCTCGGGGGTGAATCGGGTCGTTGATGCGCGGGTGCGTCGCGATCGGAGCGCGGCGCTCGCACGAACACCCGGTGAAACACAACGAGGGGCGGGAGCGCGATCGTGGTGACGCGTCCCCTCCCCTCGTGCGGCGTCGCTGGGCGACGGCTACTTGTTCTGCGTGAACTTCTTCTCGTCGGCGACGGTCAGCTTGTGGCGACCCTTGCGACGTCGCGCGGCGAGGACGGCGCGGCCGCCCTTGCTGGACATGCGCTTGAGGAAGCCATGCTCCCGGAGGCGCGGAATTCGCTTTGGCTGGTAGGTGCGCTTGGGCACGGTCGTTCTCCTGGTGCTGCCCGGGGCCGGTGCCGCCGGGGCGATCGGTTCGTCGTGTCACTGGCGCGCTGGCGCGCCGCGATGGCCCATGTCACCGGATTGGCTGATGACGAGGGATGGTGCATGGGGCGAAACAAGACGATCGGGCACACCGATCACAACCCGCACGCACAGGCAGGGGGAAGTATAGGGAATTTCGTGCCCGGACGTCAATGCGCGCCGGACGTGCCCGGTGCGGCTGGCGAACGCGACCCCCTGCCCACCGACGGTTTCGCCGCTCGACCGCTCCAACCACTCGCTCGGTGGTT
>CBFGRG010000234.1:0-5777 GCA_965651105.1 uncultured bacterium
GGTCCGCGGTGACGGCCTCCTCCCCCACCACCGGCGCGCCGGCCAGCAGCTCCGCCAGCCGCGCCGCGATGATCGTCTCGGCCTCCCGGTCGGCGGCGGTGACGATCTCGCCGGGCGCCTTCTCCTCGACCTCGCCGTCGGCCAGCGCGCGGAACCGCGGCGCGATCGCGGTTTCGGCCGCCTCCCGCAGCACGCCCGCGACGGCATCCGGATCCACCCGGGTCATGACCGTCGGCGGGCGACGACAGTGACTTCGTCGCGGTTGTGGTGGAGCTGGCGGGCCAGCTCAACCTCGACGACGTCCTCCAACCGGGCGAGGGCATCCTGAACGGCGCGAACGGCACCGCGCGGGGTCAGCTTGAGCGTGAGGATCATCACCCCGCCGGGATTCAGGTGCCGGGCGGCATCCCGCATCAGGCCGGCTGACATGGCGGGATCCATGCGCATGTCGTTGACGATCATGTCGAACCGCTCCTGCGTCTGGTCGAGAAACGGCCCTGCTGTGGTGCGAACGTGGCGGATGTGGGGATCGTTCCGCAACCGGGAATCGAGCTCGGCCGGATCGACGGCGACGACGTTTAGCCCATAGCCGCGCAGGATGCGGGTCCAGCCACCGGGGCTGGCACCGAGGTCGAGCGCGAGCCCGCCCGAGGGCGGGCGCAGGTCGGTGGTCCGAAACAACTCCTCAAGCTTGAACTCGGATCGGGAAATCTGCCCCTTCGGCTTCGCCAGCCGGACGTGCCCGCCGGGCCAGTCGCTGAGCGCGTTCGCGGCGCCGTTGAGGCCGAGCAGGATGAGATCGCCGGCGAGGCAGACCGATAGCACCTGCGCCATGCCTGCGCGGCCGACCGCGATCTCCTCCTCGGCCAATACCTCTTCCAGCGCGCGGCGGAGCTCGTCGGTACGGAAGTCGCCCTCAACCGGCCCGCTGGCCCAGACCTGCAACGCGACGGCGTCCGGAATCGGCACCGGCGAGTCGATCCAGACGTCGATGATGGCATCGACAGCGGTTTCGAGCCCGGTGCCGGCTGGAAGACCGACGCGGCCGATCTCGCGAAAGAGATGGCGGACGAAGGGAACCCGCTCGTCGCGCACGACGGCGGCGACATCGGCGATGGCAAGCCCCTCGGCAGTGATCGCGAGCAGGTCCTCGCCGAGCAGGCGGAAGGAAGCGTCGGGCAGCGCCGCGGCGAGCATCTCCCGGGCGGGTTCGCGCCACTCGGGCGCGGCGGAGGCGATGATGCGATCAGCCACCGTCCGCTCCCGGCGCGCGGAGGACGTAAATCGACGAGCTGAGCTTGCCGAGCAGCAGGTAGACACCCCAGAGGATGTCGGCGATCGTCGCCTCGTAGCGGCTGCGACCGAATCGCTCGACCAGCGCGGCTTCGTTGCGGCGCATGCGGGCGAGCGTCATCAGGTCTCGCCCGACGTCGTCGCGGCCGGATTCGACGCGGAACTCGCGCCACTCGCCACCGACGATATCGACGGTCTCGATTCGGAACCCAACGGATTCGGCGATCTCCTCGAAATAGTGCCAATCCATGTTCTCGGGCACGATCGAGTGATTCTCGTAGAGACGGCGGGCCTCGCCCGGTTCGAGCAGCGGCGTGGCGAATGTCTGGAAGACCAGCATTGGCGCGCCGGGCTTGAGAACACGAACGGTTTCTTCCAGGCCGCGCCGGAGGGCGACGTGGTTGAGCATGTCGCGCGCCCAGACGAGATCGAAGCTGTCGTCGGCGAAGGGGAGGTGCTCGATGGCTGCGTCGGAGAGCTCGACCCGCGCGCGAACGTCGGGATCGGCATCGGCGAGTCGCTGCTTCGCGAGATCGAGGTGGATCGCCACCGGATCGGCGGCAACAACCTGGCAGCCGTAGCGACGTGCAAGCTCGATGGCGTGGATGGCGTCGCGGGCGCCGATGTCGAGCACGCGATCGTCGGAGGAAAGGCCGAGCGAGGTGGCGTAGTCGAAGAGCAGCTCGGGACCGCGCGGAGCATCTGGCGTGGCGATGGCCGCGTCGAAATCAGGGTCGGTGGTGGCCCAGATCTCGCCGTAGAGCTTGTGGACGCCGGCGAGATGATCGGACGAGCGAGACACGAGCATCAGGACTCCTGCTTGACCGGACCGCCGCCGTGCGGCCCGAAGACGTACGAGACGAAGCGGGCGACGTCGTCGCGCTCGTCGGTGCCGTCGATGACCATCATCTCGAGAAGGTCGACGAGATCGGGGTTGATGTCGCTGAGCTCCTCGACGATGGGTCGGTCGTTTCGGCTTGGGTAGGGGTCGGTGACGAAATCGAACATGGCGTCGGTGAGCTGGTCTTCATCGACGACGAGGCGAAAGAACCGGGACATGAAGGCCTCCTGACGGGGCGTAGGTCGATCCTCGTTCCCTTCCTTTGGAGGGGAGAACCCTCCTTCAGGATAGCCGAGTCGCACGGCCGGTGCCGTGACCGGTCCGTTGGTGTGATGCCGTGCACCGAGCACGGGGAGGGCCACGGTGGGTCGTCGTGGTGCCAAGCGGTCGGATATTACGGCCAACGATCGCTGCCATTTCGGGAGCTGCGGGAGTAGTTGAACGCTCCTGTATGCGGGGCGTCGGGTCCCGGCGGACGAGAGCCCCTTCGACTCAAGCGCTTCGCACCTGCGCCCAGAATGCCAGGTCGTGCTGGTGGCGGGAATCGTGGCGAGCGCTCGTCCACGGAGGGACTTCGGTCGGCAGGGCCGAGGTGACCATCGGGGCGTTCGCTGGCGGTGGGAACGGGCGTTGGGGGGACGCGTCGCCCCCGCGCACCTGGGCGCGGGGCTACGGGGGACCGCCGACGGTATCCAGCATTTGTGGCCAGGTGCGGTGGAGTCAGCCCCGTTGCATGCGGGCGCGGCTGGCACGAGGGTCGGGACGCTGCCGACTGGCGCGCTGGTAAGCGACGCGGTCCTTCCGCCGGAAAGGAATGACGAGAACCAACCCGACCACGAATCCGCCGATGTGCGCCCACCAGGCCACCCCGCCGCCGGTCGCGGCGGTGTCCGGACCGAGCGAGACGAGACCGGAGATGAGCTGGAGCACGAACCAGTAGCCGATCATCATCCACGCCGGCAGCATGATGGTCGTGATCAGGAAGCCGAAGAAGACGCCGGTGAGGATGCGACCGTGCGGGAAGCAGACAAGATAGGCCGCCAGGAGCCCCGAAATCGCACCGCTGGCGCCGACCGTCGGCACGGTGCTGTCAGGGTTGGCGAGCACCTGCGCAAGCCCGGCACCGGCACCGGTGAGCAGGTAGAACGCCAGGTAGCGAACATGCCCCATCACGTCTTCGACGTTGTCGCCGAAGATCCAGAGGAAAAGCATGTTGCCACCAAGGTGCAACCAGCCACCATGCAGGAACATCGACGTGAGCAGCGTCCAGAGATGCTGCCGGTCGCTGATTTCCTGGGGAATGACGCCGTAGTCGCTGAAGAATCGATGCAGGTCCTGCTCGCCGAGAGTGAGCTCGTAGAGGAACACCAGCACGTTGAGCGCGATCAGCACCCACGTGACAACCGGGACCGTGCGGCGGCCCCGATTGTCGTCGGACAACGGCATCATGCGGTGGCGCTCCCGTCGCTACTGCTGGTTGCCACCGGAACCGGCAGACATGGTGTCGCTGAGGGTATCGCCAAGCATGCCGAAAATCTGCTTGCGCAGCTCGGCGCCGCTCTGGGGGGCGAACAGCAGGCCAACGATGACCCCGTAGATAAAGAACTTCACGGCAGTGCGGGCATTGCGAAGCATGGGCTCCGGTCCTTTCTGTTTCGGTCGCCACGACGGTGACGCCGGTCAATCAGCGGGTCTGGTTGTCGGTAAGCTCCTCGCTCGGCGAGGTCAGCTCCTCGGTGGTGGCAGCATGGGCTTCGCTGCCCTCGACCGGATCGTGGGTGACCTCCTCTTCCGGCGAGGTCGCGGGGAAGTCGCTGCTGGTCGCTCGGTCGACGCCGCCCAGCGGTTCGGTCACCTCGGTCGAGCCGGGCGGGCGGGCGTCGGCCGCCGACGACCGCACCGGGGCGGTATAGGGTTCCGGGTGATCCTTCGCGAGTTTCCCGAGCTCCACGCCGACGATGGGCGCGGCCGCCTTCTCCACGAAGCCGAGCACGGGGTTCGAGAAGCGCCGATCGGCGGTCTCGACGGTGGTCGATTCGGCGCGATAGGTCACCGCGCCGTGGCGCTCGCCGCCGGAAAGGCTGGCGCGCAGCTCGGGACCGGACTGCGGGGTTTTCCACAGCGCGATCGCGGCGCCGGCAATGCCGCCGAGCACGCTGCCGGCGATGAACGCGCCGGTATTTCGTTGCGATCCCATCGTTCTCACTCCTGTGAATGCGATAGACGGTGCACGACCACTCGCTGATATGGCGCATGCATGCACCCCGTATTGTAGAAGGACATGGCATGGCACGTGCCACGGGACACATCGGCCGGTTGGGTACACTGACGAGCGGATGACCTGTTCTCGACGCCGCCGGTACGCGGCATGGAGCTCTGCATGCCCCCTCCCCCACCCGACGAGCGTGGACACCCCGACCTGATCTCGGCCCTGCGGGACGAGATCGCCGCGAGCGGGCCGATCACCTTCGCGCGGTTCATGGACGTCGCGCTCTACGACCCCGCGGGCGGCTACTATCGCACGCCAGCGCGCCGGCCGGGGCGTGCCGGCGATTTCATCACCTCGCCCGAGATTCACCCCTTCTTCGGCTTCACCCTCGCCAACCAGATCGCCGAGCTCTGGGACCGCCTGGGACGGCCGGATCCATTTGTCGTGCGCGAGTATGGTCCCGGCGTCGGCGGGCTCGCCTACGACATCATCGCCGGGCTGCACGCGCATCATCCGGAGATTGTGCCAGCGCTGCGCTACCGGCTGCGCGATGTCAACCGGCACCGGATGGCGGAAGCGATGTCGGCGATGATCGAGGTCGGCCTCGACAAGATCGTCTCGGTCGAGGACCCGACGAGGGAGGACGAGATTGAACCGATCAGGGGGCTCGTCCTGGCCAACGAGGTCGCGGACGCGCTTCCCGCCCACGAGCTGGAGTGGGATGGCGCCGACCTGGTCGAGCGGTTCGTGACGTGGGATGACGACTGGTTCGCGTGGTCGACCGGTCCGCTCTCGCCAGCGGGGGCGGCGACGGACCCGGCCGGCTGGCTGGCGCGGCAAGGTGTCGACGTCGCGACGTGGCGGGCGGGGTCGCGGCTGGCGTGGGCACCCGCGATCGACGCCTGGGTGGCCGAGGTTGGGCAGGGGTTGGCACGGGGATACGCGCTGATCATCGATTACGGCTACCCTGCCGCCGAGCTCTACCGCGACCACCGCCTCGAAGGCACGATCCGCGCCTACCGCGAGCACACGGTGTCGGACGATCCGTTCCGGCTGATCGGCGAGCAGGATTTGACGGTCCACGTCGATTTCACCCGCGTGGTGGAGGCGGGCGCGGCGGCGGGGATGACGGCGACACCGGTGGTGACGCAGGCCGATTTCCTGTCGGGCGCGGGGATGGGCCAGCTGCTGGTCGACCTGCAGCGCGACCCGACAACGGAGGTGTCGGAGTACTACCGGGCGCAGGCGGCGGTGATGCGTCTGATCGATCCTGGGGGGCTGGGCCGGTTCCGGGTGGTGGGAATGGCGAAGAACGCGCCGGTGGAACCGCTGCCGGCCGGATTCGCCCCGCCCAATCTGCCGGCATCGCTGAGGCTGTGATCGAACCGTGACTCGGGGGGCAGATATCAGGGCCCACCATGCGGTAGCATAGCA
>CBFGRG010000235.1:0-5760 GCA_965651105.1 uncultured bacterium
ATCTTCGCGCGATCAGCGCTCGTGCTCGACCTTCGGTGCCGGACCGACCCCTGGTCCCGGCACGCCGGTGTCGACGCTACCATCGCCGTTCACGCCGGCGTTTGGCCTGCCGAGTCCCTCGTCGTCATCGAACCCGGCGTTCGGGTCCTCCGCCACGGGATTCCCGAAGATATCGATCACCTCGGGCGCGTCAAGCGTCTCCTTCTCCAGCAACGCCTCGACCATCGCGTCGAGCTTGTCACGGTACCTGGTGTTCAGCTCAACCGCCTCACGCAGCGCGTTCTCGACGATCCGACGCACCGCCGCATCGACCTTCTCGGCGGTCGCATCCGAGTAGGACTTGTCCTGCGTGATCTCGCGGCCGAGGAACACGTGCTCTTCGCCCGTGCCCAGGTAGAGCGGTCCAACATCCGGGCTCATGCCCCAGAGACCGACCATCCGTCGCGCGAGGCTGGTCGCCTGCTTCAGGTCGTTCTCGGCGCCGGTGGTGATCTCGTCGTACACCACCATCTCCGCCGCACGACCGCCAAGCATCATCGCCAGCCGCCCCAGCAGGTACTGGCGCGAGTAATTGTGGCGATCCTCGTCCGGCATCTGCACCGTGACACCAAGCGCACGGCCGCGCGGCACGATACTCACCTTCCGCAGAGGATCGGATCCCGGCGTGAAGTGCGCCACCAGCGCGTGACCCGCCTCGTGGTAGGCGACGACCTCGCGCTCCTTCGGGTTCGTCAGGCCGGACTTGGCGACGCCGAGCAGGATCTTGTCCAGCGCTTCGTCGAAGTCCTGCTTCCCGATGTCCTTCGAATTTCGGCGGGCGGCGGTCAGCGCCGCCTCGTTGACCAGGTTCGAGAGGTCCGCGCCCGAGAAGCCGGTGGTCGACTTCGCGATCTGCTCCAGATCGACAGTCGAGTTCAGCGGAATCCCGCGCGAGTGAATCTTCAGGATCGATTCGCGACCCGCCTTGTCGGGCAACCCGACCATGACCTGCCGGTCGAACCGGCCCGGGCGCAGCAGCGCCGGGTCGAGCACATCCGGGCGGTTGGTCGCCGCCATCACGATGACTTCCTGGTTGGTCTCGAAGCCATCCATCTCGACCAGCAACTGGTTGAGCGTCTGCTCGCGCTCGTCGTTCGAGCCGCCGAGACCGGCGAAGCGCTGGCGACCGACCGCGTCCATCTCGTCAATGAAGATGATCGACGGCGACGCCGCCTTGGCCTTGTCGAAGAGATCGCGCACGCGGCTCGCGCCGACGCCGACGAACATCTCGACGAACTCCGACGCGGAGATGCTGAAGAATGGCACCCCGGCCTCGCCGGCAACCGCGCGGGCAGTGAGCGTCTTGCCGGTGCCCGGAGGGCCGACCAGCAGCACGCCGCGCGGAAGCCTCGCGCCGAGCGCGTGGTACTTGGCCGGGTTGCTGAGGAAGTCGACGACCTCCTCCAGCTCCTTCTTGGCCTCATCCTCGCCGGCCACGTCATCGAATGTCACCTGCGGCCGTTCGGGATCGTTTTGGCGAGCCTTGCTGCGACCAAAGCCGAACACGTTCTGCTGGCCCCGGCTCATCTGGCGGCCGAGGAAGATGATCAGGCCGAGAATGAAGAGGAAGGGGATGAACGACATCAGCAGGCTGGCCCAGATCGAGCTGGAGCTCGCCCGGCCCTCGATCACAACATCGGTGCCCTCGAGCCTCGGCAGAAGATCGGCGTTCTCGACGCCTTGTGGCAGCGTGGCCTTGATCTCCTGTGTCTCGGTGATGCCCTCGGCGTCGGCCGCGGCGTTCGGGTCAACCTGCTCGGCGTCGTTGTTCCAGCGAATCGCCTGCGCGAGATCGGCCTCGATCGTCGTCTCGCCGAGCACAACTCGATCGATGTTGCCAGCGTCGAGCTGCTGGGTCACCGTGGTATACGGCACCGTGAGCCGGTCGGAATCATCCTGTGGGCCGAAGAACTGCCAGATGTACCAGCCGACCAGCGCGATGATGAGCGTCGCCACCACCCACGTGGGGATGCGCGGCGAGCGCCGTTCCGGCATTTCCGGGTCTTCCTGGCCATCGGGCCGGCGCGGCCGCTGCTGCCGGTTTCTATCCTGATCTGGCCGCATCAGTGGGAACTGCGGCTTCTTGGGGTCCTTTGACATGCAATC
The DNA here is from genome assembly GCA_965651105.1 of uncultured bacterium. Classification (GTDB taxonomy): domain Bacteria; phylum Chloroflexota; class Chloroflexia; order Thermomicrobiales; family UBA6265; genus JACCVC01. The sequence goes on from CBFGRG010000235.1 coordinate 2,146, forward strand.
GTCTTTCCTCGGAAAGGGGGGAAGCGAGTCGGGAGCAACCCCGTGGGCCTGGCAAGCCAGGCGGGTTGCGGAACTCCACCAGCAATTCGGCCGGAGGCCGCAGGGAAGCTCGCTCCCTATTCTACACGGCAAGCACCGGCCGATTCGGGCAAAAGGCACCCACCACGCACACTGGTCACGGCGTGATCACCAGGCACCCGAAAGGGATGGTGTTTGGAGGGCCCGGATGCGGACCCTATTCGTCGACCGGCGCGTCGCCGGAAGGCGCCAATTTCCACCACGACGGCACGGCATAGTCATCCTGCTGGTCGTGCGCAAAGCCGTCCCATCGTACCCAGCGAGACCTGCGCAGCACCAGCGGGATCGCCTGACCGTGGATCACCATCTTGCTGGCGTGCTCCTGCTCGCCCCACCGCCGCCACGCCGCCTCGTAGGCAGCCTTGCCTTCCGGCACTGAACACAGCACCTCGATGAATTGGGCGGTCGTGAACTCGTCACCTTCCACCCGCTGCAACAGCGTATCGATCACCGGCTCCAGATCCTGCGCAATGTCCTCGACGGTCACGCCGTCCTTGCCGATATGCCCCTGCATGCTTCTTCACCTCGGCTGTCCCGCGCTTTCGGCGCGCACCATTTGATAGCTCTCGTACCGTTCGGCGGTAATCTCTCCCGCCTCGACCGCCTCTCGGATCGCGCATCCCGGCTCGTGCATATGCGTGCACCCCCGGAACCGGCACTCGCCCAGGTACGGCCGGAACTCACGATACAGCCATTCGAGCTCGTCTTCCGGTACGGCGTGCATGGCCAGCGCACGAATGCCGGGCGTATCGGCGATGAACGTGTCCGGCCCGATCTGGTAAAGCTGCGCGCCGATGGTCGTGTGGCGCCCCTTGCCGGTTGCCTCGGACACCTCGCCGGTCTCGCGTTCGTGCTCAGGGTCCAATGCGTTGAGCAGGGTGGACTTGCCGACGCCCGACGGACCCGCCACGACCGTGATCCGGCCCGCCAGCGCCTCGCGCAGCGTCTCCAGCCCGGCGCCCGTCTCCGCGCTGACATAGTGCACCGGATACAACGCTTCGTACGGTGCGAACCGCTCATGCGCCGGGCCGAGCGGATCATCGGGCGGCAGCGCGTCTTCCAGATCGAGCTTGGTGACCACGATCCGGATCGGCAGGTCCTGGCGCTCGGCGAGAATGATGAAGCGGTCGAGCATGCGGAGGTGCGGCTCCGGCTCCCGCGCGGCGAACACCAGCAGCACCTGGTCCGGATTGGCGAGGATCACCTGCTCGACGTCGCGCGTGTTTCGAGCGGTGCGGGCAAAGACCGAGTGTCGGGGCTCGACCACCTCGATCGTCGCCTCCCCCTCGCCGGCGTCGGTGATCCAGACCTGATCGCCGACCGCGACGATGTCGGTCCGCCGTGCACGCTTCTTCAACACGCCACGCATTGTCGCGATCCAGGTTTGCGGCGGCTCCTGCGTCCGGACCTCGTACCAAAGCCCATGGGCGCGAACCACCACGCCGGGCATGGCCCCGGGTGGCGGCTCCTGGCGGCCGGCGGCCGTCTCGTCAGTCGTCGGTTCCGGCTTTTTGCCGGCGCGTTTTCGGGCCAAATGGACTCCTGCTTCTCCTGGAAACGAGCGGCGACAGGGGGGCGTCATGGCACCCGCCCTGCGGTGTCTGCGGCACAGAGGTCGCAACCCGGCTTGCCAAATCGCCTTGACAACACCGGTCGTGCGACTATGCTAACGGAAAGGAAGTGGTGACGCATCGAGGTCGCCCTGTTCGCATGTCCATCACCAAATTGGAGGCGCCAGCCAATGATTACCATGACCTCAGCCGCGGCCGATCAGCTCAAGGAGTTTCTTGCCGAGCAGGGCACGCCGGACCACGCGCTGCGCGTGTTCGTCGCGCCGGGAGGTTGCTCGGGGCTCCAGTATGGCATGACCATCGATGAAGCCGCCGATGAGGGTGACGAGATTCTCGAGACTGACGGCGTGCGCGTTCTGGTCGACAGCTTCAGCGCGATGTACCTCGAAGAAGCCGAAATCGACTACGTGAACTCCCTGATGGGCGGTGGATTCACCGTCAGCAACCCCAACGCGGTCGCCTCCTGCGCCTGCGGTCACTCCTTCGACTCGGGCGGCAATGCCGGCACCGCGCAGGGGTGCAGCTCGGGCGCCGCGGCCGCCGGCCGGGTCTAGCCTCAAGGGCGCATCGACCCACCCCCGCGGCGCTACTTGCCGCGGGGGTCTGGGCGTTGATGGCGAATTTGTGAATCCCTGCACAAAGGGGTTTACATACCTCCTCGCATCCACTATAATGATATATCCGTAGTGGCCGAATTCTGTGCCGGAATCTTCCCTCTGACATGGCTGGAAGTTCCCAGATTTGATCACAATTTCGCCACCACCATCCCGCTCACGCCCGTCCGCCCCGCGGCTACGTGTCTCGAGGGCTGGTCTTTGTGCGTTACGGGAGCGCGTCTGCCGGCACGGCGCGTGCGAGCGATAAAGACTGAGTGAGTTGTACGGGCTGCCGCCCAGCCGCCGGTGCTGACCGCAGGCAGCGAGGTGAACGAACAAGGGAGTTTGCACCTGCATGAATGATGAGATGGGTACCTACGGCGTCGCCAAGATCGATGATCTTGTCAAGGACAACATGAATGACGCCGACAAGGTGGAGGTTCCCGAGGAAATCGCCACCCAAATGCGCGAGAGCGAGGATGTCGAGCAGGAAGCCGACCTCGAACGTGACCTGGATGTACTGCAGAAGCTCGATCCGAACTTCATCAACGATCCGGTTCGCCTCTACCTGCGCGAGATTGCTGAAACGCCCCTGCTCACCCACGATCAGGAGATCGACCTCGCCAAGCGGGTCGAGAACGGCGACCTTCTCGCGGTCCAGCAGTTCGTCCGCGCCAACCTCCGCCTCGTCGTTTCGATTGCGAAGCGATACGTCAACCGTGGCCTGACGCTGCTCGACCTGATTCAGGAGGGCAACATCGGCCTGATGCGTGCCGTCCAGAAGTACGACTGGCGCAAGGGATTCCGCTTCAGCACCTATGCGACCTGGTGGATTCGCCAGGCGATCACCCGCGCCATTGCCGACCAGAGCCGGACCATCAGGCTCCCGGTCCACATGGGCGATTCGATCAGCAAGTACCGCAAGACGCTGAACCTGCTCGCGCAGGATCTCGGCCGTCAGCCCACGCCGGAGGAGGTCGCCGAGGCGATGTCCGTCCCGCCCGAGAAGATCCACCAGATCGTCCAGGCGGCACAGCGGACCATTTCCCTCGAGACCCCGATCGGCAACGAGGACGACACCAGCCTCGGCGACCTGATTGCCGACGAGGTGTCCGAGACCCCGTACGAGGCCGCCAGCGAGTCGATGCTGAAGCGCGACGTCAACGCCGCCCTCGACACCCTCTCGGCCCGCGAGAAGCTGGTCCTCCAGCTCCGCTTCGGGCTTGGGCAGGGTCACCAGCACACGCTGGCCGAGGTCGGGGAGCAGCTCCAGATCAGCCGCGAGCGCGTCCGCCAGATCGAGAACGAGGCGCTGCAGAAGCTGCGCCGCCTCGACGGCGATCGCCTCTTCGCCTACCACCAGGAGCTCT
>CBFGRG010000236.1:0-5753 GCA_965651105.1 uncultured bacterium
CGCTGGATGACGGTGGCAGTCAGGATGCGCTCGCGCGGGCCGGCGCGCTCGCCGGATTGCTGGCGAACGGTGGGAAGATGCAGGGACCAGGTGGGAGCTTTCATCTCGCTCGTCCTTTCGTACCCGGCGCGATTCACTGCGGGGTCGGAGGGCGGTCCGGATCGGCATCGTTCGGCCGACCCGCCTCGACACGCTCACGGTACGGCGTGGGGAATGACAATCGCGACTCGCCGGACGCCGTGGATATGGCAATGGCGTGGCAGGTCCGGTCCATGAAACGAGGCGCAGTCACGCCCGGTGGCAGGGAGTGGTGTTTGCCACCGGGCGTGCCTCGTAACCGCCTTCATTTTCCTACCCGGCCGGAGCGACAGTTCCCTCGTCGGAGGAGTGTCGCGATCCCGCGCCGAGCTCCACGCCGCGAAGCCGCGCGACGCGGACGATCCGCCAGGTCCGGACGATTGCCGTCAGCAGCCAGAGCCCGGCGATCGCCAGCAGCACGATGGTGAGATCGGGCACCGACTGGAACCAGCCTGGCCAGCTCATGCCGGTCAGCGCCGGCACGCCGATGAGAATCCCGGCCACGAGCATCACTTCCCACAGCAGCGGTACGGCGATGGCGCGTCCGGCAAGCGGGCGCAGTGCCAGTCGCGCCAGTGCCGCGACCTGAAGCCCAACGATGGCGACAGCGACGAGATCGAAAACCAGGTAGAACCGGCTCAGGCTCATCCCCTCGGGCGGCGCCTCGCCGTCGAGCAGGTTCACGACGCCGATAGGGATCCGGCTCATCACCTCGTTCGCGCCCGGCCACGGCATCTGGCTGCCGGCGTTGGTCAGCACCACCACGGCGCGATCCTGCTCCGGCTCCAGCACCATCCACGCGTTGAAGGCCGGCAGCTCGCCGAGATGCCAGCGCACATCTTCCACACTGCCGAACGGACCCGCGAACCAGCCCATGCCGTATTGGTAAGTGAACTCGGTGCCAAGCAGCGTTCGGCTCACCTCGTCGGTCGCCGGCGCGAGCATCTCGCGGATGCTCTCGGGCGACACGATCTGCCGGTCGCCGTGCCGGCCGTCGTTCAGGTACATCGTGACATACGTCGCCATGTCCTCGACGGAGACAAACGCCGGCTCGTGACCGGGCAGCTCCGAGAGCCCCGACCGCACCGGCCAGCCAAACCAGTACCGATGCACGTCGGTCAGGTCGCGATCCTCTGCCTCGGCCAGCGACGTGGTCGCGGACGTCATCCCCAGCGGCGCGAAGATGTGCTCCCGCAGGTAGTCGCCGAACGGCAGGCCGGAAACCTCCTGCACCACCAGCGACAGCACCGCGTAGTTGGCATTGGAGTATTCAAATCGCTCGCCAACCGGGCGGTTGAGCTCGGCCGACGCCAGCGACCGCACCGTCTCCTCGAGATCGGCGTCGCCCTGCTCGACGATCAGCTCGATCCCGGTCTGCCGGGAGAGCCCGCTCGTCTGGTTGAGCAGGTGCCCGATCGTGATCCGGCCCGCCGCGTCATCGTCGGCGACGGTGAACCATGGCAGGTAATCCCGCACCGGCGCATCGAGATCGACGCTGCCCGCCTCGACAAGCTGCATGATCGCCAGGGCGGTCATCGACTTGGTGAGCGAGCCGATCGGGAAGAGCGTCTGGGGCGTGACCTCAGCCCCGCCCCCGGCATCGCCAAAGCCGCGCATGTGCGTTACCTGCCCACCTTCGACGATCGCGAGCGCGACACCCGGGATACGCGACGCATCCATTTCATCCTCGATGAAGGCATCGATCGAGGCGAAGCCGGTCTCGCCCGCCTCCTGCCCAGCCGTTCGAGCGGTAAACATCGGCACGCCGAGCAACAGGACGATCATCAGGATCGAGACGGAGCGCTTCATCACATGCTCCCTTCCAAACGCGGTGGCGGTTCTCTCGGGTCCCGTTCACTCGTACGCCAGCACCTCGCGGACGCTGAGCCGCCAGGCGCCTCGCGCCGGCAGCACGCTCGCGACCACCGAAAGCACGACCACCAGCGCCAGCCAGAGCAGCACGCCGGCGATCGAGAACGTCCATGCCAATGGCGACTGCATGAAGGCGACGCCGATCAGGTTGCCCAGCGCCCAGCCCAGCGGCACCGCCAGCAGCGCGCCGAGCAGCCAGCTCAGCAGGCCCACCGTCAGTCCCTCGACAATGACGATTCGCGCGACCGTCCGGTTCGAGGCGCCGATCGCGCGCATAACGCCGATCTCGCGCCTCCGTTCCAGCACGTTGAGCGACATCGCCCCGGCCAGGCCGAGCGAGCCGACGATCACCAGCAGCCCGCCGACGACCGTCAGCAGCATCACCAGGATGTCGAACAGCCCCTGCGTGCCCTCGATGCGCTCGCTGCGCGTCTGCACCTGGACGACGGAGAAGCCGCTTTCGCGAAGTCGCTGGTCGACAACCTGCCCCATGTCCGTGTCGCTGCCGGTGACATCGAGGACGATCCGGTTGGCCTCGCCGCTCATGCCGAGCGACTCGCTGAGCATCTCGTATGGCGCGAACACGACCGGCCCCATCAACTGGCTGGTGACGACACCGACCACCGGCCACCGGACCTCATGGCCCTCCATCCGCAACGTCACGGTGTCGCCGACGCCGATGCCTCCCTCGTCGCTCCGGAAGTCGACGTTGATGACCAATGCCTCCTCGCCCGGCTGGGTCCAGCGGCCCTCCACCAGCGTCGGCTCCACCATCACAGACTCCGCCGGGGCCGCCATCACCCAGACGTTGGAGTTCTGCGTGCCGTCAGGCCGGAGGTAGGAGGCATTCGTGGCGATCCATCCCTCGGCGTGCTCGACGCCGCCGATCGCCTCCGCCTCGCGCACCGCATCGACGACTGGCTCCGGATCCTGCATGGTGAGCTCGACGTCGTAGTCGAAGTACTGGATCACCTCGTCGAGCGTGCTGTTCAGCGACGCGTTGATCGACGTGACACTGGCAAAGAGCGCCCCGCCGAGCGTCAGCGTGGCAAGGGTCAGCACCAGCCGGCCGCGCCGCCGGAAGGTATTTCGCAACGCCAGCATCACCGGCCGGGAGACGCCCCGCAGGCGGCCGATCAGGCGATCCATGAGACCTGCCCGCCCGACCGGATCGGCAAGCCCGTAGGAGGTGATGGCCTCGCGGACGGTGAGGCGGGTGCCGCGCAGCACCGGCACCAGCGCGGCCAGCAGCGGCACGAGCAGCGCGAGCGCGACCTCGATCGCGAGCACGGACGGCGGGAACCACGGGCCGCTCGCGTCAACATTCAGCATCCCGGCGATGAATCCCGAAAATGCCCACGCGCCGAGCGCGGCGAGCGGCAGCGCGATGGCTGCGGCAATCGCCCCATAGGCCAGCACGAGCGCGAGATAGAGCAGCACGATTTGCCGCCGTTGCCCGCCGATCGCCTTCATGATGCCGATCTGCCGGACCTGCTGGGCCAGCAGCGCGCTCACCGTGTTGACGACGAGGAAGACGGCGAGCAGCAGCACCAGGCCGCCCAGCAGCACGAAGATGAGGGAAAGCGTGTCCGTCAGTTGCGCGGCGTGGTATCGCGGCGTGTCGTGTACGGCGATGCGGTGCACCGCCACACCGGCAGGCTCGAGCACCTCGTCACGCGCGATCCCGGCGACCAACTCCCCCTGCTTCAGTCCGCGAGGGTTGTCGACCGCGACGATGTGCAGCTCGGTGAACGCGTCCGGCTGCCCCAGGGCAGCCAGCGTGTCCAGCGTGACGTACCCGTAAAGGACACCGTCGGCGGTATCCGGGTCGACCGTGCCGGGATCCCAGGCGATGCCGCTGACGGTGAGCGTGTGGCGGGCGCCATCCGGCGTCTCGATGACGATCTCGTCACCCGGCTGGGCCCCAGCCGCGCCGATGGAAGCGCGCTCCAGCACGACCTCGCCGGCGGCGGGCGGCCAGGCGCCGGAGTCCGGGATCACCCGATCGATCCGGACCTCGTCGAAATCGGCGATGGCGCTCAGCGCGAGATTGCTCCAGGTGTCACCCGTTCGCAGGCGAACCGGCAGGCGTGCCCGCCCCTCGGCGTCGGCGATGCCCGGCAGCGCGCGAGTCTCCTCGACCAGTGCCGGGCCGAATGGCTCGGTCACCAGCACGGCGGAGGCCGGGTTAGCCGCTTCGAGCGCGTCATCGGTGCCGCGTTCGAGCACGACCCGGGCGGTGAGCATCGAGCCCACGGCGAAGACACCGATCGCGATCGAGAGGATCACCAGCACGGTGCGCGAGCGGGAATGTGTCAGGTCGGCGATGACCTTTCGCCAGCGTGGACCGGTCATGTCACCCTCCCGCTGGGGTGGCGGGCGGATCGGAGCGAGGCAGCGTCGCCCCGTCGACGATCCGGCCGTCGAGCATGACGATCTGCCGCCCGGTCCGGCGCGCGAGGTCGGCGTCGTGGGTCACCATCAGGATCGTCTTTCCCTCCGCGACGAGCCGCTCGAAGAGCCGGAAGACGCTCTCGGCCGTCGTGGAGTCGAGGTTGCCGGTCGGCTCGTCCGCCACCAGCAGTGGCGGGTCGTTGGCAAGGGCACGCGCGATCGCCGCGCGTTGCTGCTGCCCGCCCGAGAGCTCGGATGGCAGCTTGTGCGCATGCTCGGCGAGCTCGACCTGGGCCAGCAGCGCGAGCCCCCGCTCGGATCGCTCGCGGGCGGGGTACATACCGGCGAAGTCCATCGGCAGCATCACGTTCTCCAGCACCGTCAGCGTCGGCAGAAGCTGGAAGAACTGGAAGATGACACCAAGGTTGCGACCGCGCCAGACGGCGAGCGCGTTCTCGCTCATCTCGTGCAGTGCGCCCCCACAGGCGACCACCTCGCCGCTGGTCGGCCGGTCGATGCCGGTCAGCATGTTGATCAGCGTCGACTTGCCGCTGCCAGAGCGACCGGTAATGGCGACGAACTCGCCGGGGGCAATGTCGAGCCTCACGCCACGCAACGCCTGGAACGACCCGGCGGCAGTCTTGAAGGTCTTGACTACGTCGCGCATGGCGACCACCGGCTGCCCCGGTCGTTGAGTGCTCCAGTCGGGCACGGAGGGAGAGCGGACAAGCGTTGCGTTCATGTCGCGGCCTTTCGCGCGAGCAAGTGAATCAGGCGTGATGGGCGAGCCGCTGATCGCTACGCCGCTGGCTATTGCGCCGGTGGATGGCGATGCGTTTGACGGCCAGCGGCGCGAGGCCGATCACCGCCAGCACGGCCACCCACAGCCGACCAGCGAAGATGTTGTAGTCGGCCAGCAAGCGGCTCCAGGAGGTACCCATCACCCAGTGGCCGAAACCAAACTCGAAGACGATGGTCGCCACGACCCAGACCGCGCCAAGACCGAGCAGCCAGCGATCGGTGTACCGGGGCGCATCGCCGTGAAGCAGCGCGTAAATCACCCCGAAGAACGCCGCCGCGCCGGTCAGCACGCTGAGCTGGTGTCCTGCCAGGTCGCCCACGGCCGGCACGAACAGCGTCTGGCGCAGGAGGCCGTTGAGAATCGCGACCGGGATCATCAACAGCCATGCAAGCATTGCCCTTCGAATCATCGGGAACCTCTCATTCCATTACGACGACGTCCTTTTTCGTCTCATCGTCAGGCTACCGCTGTCCCCGTCTCATTTTCGCGACTCCGCCGAGCGGCAACGTCGCAATTTCGTCACAAATTCACCCATCGACACGGCATCGCATCGGCGTGTCCGCGATGTGGCGCAGGAGATGGAGGATGATCCAGATCGCGATGATGG
>CBFGRG010000237.1:0-5708 GCA_965651105.1 uncultured bacterium
GCCATCTCGCTCGGTGTCCCGGTGCTGCAGGACGCCGAGCGTCCGGTTGAGGACAGCGTCACCGGGGATCGCGACCAGCCGGGACGGATCGCCGGCTGGCTGCCGCTGCTCCCGCTGGCGCTGTTTCTCGCGTTGGCGCTGCTCGGACCCTGGCTGGTGCCGATGTCGCCCGATCGCCAGGACCTGCTCAACCGGCTCCAGCCGCCCGTGTGGGCCGGTGGAACCTGGGACCATCCGCTCGGCACCGATGGCCTCGGACGCGACCTGCTCGCCCGTCTCGCGCAGGGCGCCCGGTTCTCGCTCGGTGTCGGCTTGCTCGCCACGTTCAACGCCGCCGTCGTCGGGGTGTTGCTCGGTGCCCTCTCCGGGCTTGCCGGAGGCGCCTTCGACCGTGCCATCACCGCGCTCGTCACGGTCGCGATGGCCATTCCCGGCATCGTGATCGGCATCGTCGTCACCGCCGCGCTCGGGCAGGGGCTGGTCAACCTGATCATCATCCTCCTGCTCGGTGGCTGGATCATCTATGCCCGCATCGTTCGCCTGCAGGCGCAGGCGATTTCCCGGTCGGAGTTCGTCTCGGCCGCATGGGCGCTTGGTGGCAGCCGCTGGCACATCCTGCGCTGGCACCTGCTGCCGAACCTGTTGCCAACAGTGATGGTGTTGCTCGCGCAGGGCGTCGCGGCAGTGATGGTGTACGAGGCGACGCTCACCTATCTCGGTCTCGGGCTTTCGATCGAGACCGTGACGCTCGGCAGCCTGGTGCGGGAGGGGCAGCAGGTGCTCTTCTCGGCGTGGTGGGTCGGGTTCTTCCCCGGCGTGGCGATCGCGCTGGCGATCGTCGGGTTCAACTTCGCTGCGGACTGGGCACAGGCCCGCATGCGCATGGAGCAATCGACCGATGCGTACCTGTAGTCGGGAGTGCCTGGGCAAAACCATGGTGCACAGATCGCGCGCCGGACCTGAGCGGGTCCGGCCGCTGCCTGGGATTCGGGGCTGACTGGTGAATTGCCGGAGATGAGAGGAGCGAACGTGACGCAGCGAAATGGGACATTCGATCGGCGAACGCTGATGCGCGGAGCGGCAGCCGGCGCGGCGGGCTGGACGCTGATGACGCGGCCCGGCGCGGCACAAACGCCGGTGGCCGCCACTGAACGACTCGTTGTCGATCTCGATGGCGAGGTGAGCATTTTCGATCCCGCCGAGACGTACACAACGCGTGGCTGGTCGATCGTCCATTCGATCTACGACGCGCTGGTCGATTTCGGTCCGGACGGCTCGGTAGTGCCGCTGGCGGCGGAGACGTTCACGACCGAAGACGCCGTGACCTTTGCGGTCAAGCTCCGCGAGGGAATGACCTTCCACGATGGCTCGCCGGTCACCTCGGCGGCGATCACCCGCTCGATCGAGCACATGAAGGCGTCGGAATCGCAGGTTGCCGACACGATCTCGGTCGTCGACCGGGTCGAGGAGATCGACGAGCTGCGGGCCAATATCGTCTGTTCCGAGCCTGCCGCGTGGCTGCCGAGCCAGCTCGCCGTCTGGCAGGTGCTGTTGCCGGAAGGTGCGACGCCGGAGTCGCTTCAGGAAAACCCGGTCGGCTCCGGGCCGTATCGGTGGGAGGCGTTCGAGCCGGGTGACCGCATCGTGCTGCGGCGCAACGAGGCGTACACCTGGGGCTCACCCAAGGGGCAGGCGCTCGCCGACGAGCTGGTCTATCGATTCGTGGCCGAGTCGTCGACGCAAATCGCCGATCTCGCGACCGGCCAGGCCGATCTCATCGTCCGGTTCCCGCGCGAGCAGGAGCCGGGTGTCGTCGAGGCGGGCGGCGAGGTGATCGTCGCCGAGACGCTGGCGACCGCGTTCGTGCGGATCGCGACCGACGTCGCCCCGTTCGATGATCCCCGCGTGCGACAGGCGCTCAACCTCGCCGTTGATGTTCAAACGATTGCACAGGCGCTGGAGGCCGAGACGAGTCACCGGCTGGCGTCGTTCTACCCCGACGCCCGGGCGATGGGGTTCGACGAGGGCCTGTCACCGTTCGCGTTCGATCCGGACGGCGCCCGGGCCTTGCTGGCCGAGGCTGGCTATGGCGACGGGTTCAGCACGCAAATCGAGGTATCGCAGGCGCCCCGCGCGGTCTATGCCGAGGCGATCAAGCCGTACCTGACGGATATCGGCATCGATCTCGAGATCGTTGTCGCCGAGTCGGGCAGCTTCAACGCTGGCTGGGGTGATCCGGAAGCGCCGCCGCTACGGTATGCCTCATGGCGGCCGATGTACGACCCCAATACCTTCCTGACGCTGGTGATTGCCAGCGACGGGTACCTCAGCCGCTACAACAACGCCGAGGTCGACGAGCTCATCGCGCAGGCCGGAGCGGAGCCGGACGTATCGGCGCGGAACCAGCTCTACCAGGAGCTTGGCCGGTTGCTGCAGGACGATCCGGCGGCGATCTACCTCTGGAACGCGGTCACGCGATACGGGGTCAACGATCGGCTCGCCGGCTGGCAGCCACGCGGCGATGACTACATCCTCCTCACGCAGGGACAGATGGACTGAGGGTCTTTCGATAGTGCCGGCCCGAGGCCGGGCAGGTGCATGAGTGTGCCGGCGAGCGATGCCGGTGCCAGTGTCCGCCAGAGCAATTGGCGGGCGAAAGGAAGCGACGATGAACGTCGGATCTGTACGTGGAACGCGACGGCAAATCATCCTCGGTAGTGCGGGCGCGCTGGTGCTGACCCGCCTGCCGGGGTATGGACACGCGGTGGCCCAGGAGGTCGCCGATTCGCTCGTGATCGATCTGGACGGCGAGCTGGAAAGCATCCATCCATCGCTGGCCTATTCGGGCCGGGACTGGTCGATCGTGAATTCGATCTACGACTCGCTGGTGATGATCGACGCCGAAGGCAATGTCGTGCCGCTGGCCGCCGAGCGGTTCGAAACCGAGGACGCGCAAACCTTTTCGGTCACGTTGCGGGAGGGGCTGGCATTCCACGACGGCACGCCTGTGACCGCCGACGTGATCAGGGGCTCATGGGAGTTCCTGATGGCGACCGAGTCGCTTGCCGCGAGCCAGTTCGCGGTCATCGAGGACATCGTGGTCGAGGATGAGAGGAACGCCTCGATTGTCTGCGCGGCGCCGGCGCCATGGCTGCCGGCACAGATCGCGACATGGATGATGCTCGTGCCGCCCGGCTATACCGACGATCAGGCGCTGACCGCGCCGGTCGGCACGGGGCCGTTTACGCTCGGGTCGTACCAGCAGGGTCAGGATATCGAGCTGAAGCGATTCGCCGACTATGCGCTGGCCGACGTCAAGGGCCAGGCGCTGGCGGAGCAGGTCACTTTCCGTGTGGTACCTGACGCTGCCACGCGGGTCGCCGACATCGCGACCGGCACCGCGCAGATCGTCGACAACGTGCCCGAGGATTTTCGCGGCGAGGCCGAAGGGCAGGGCGCAACCGTGCTCGACGACCCGCTGGTCGGGTCTCGATGGATCCGGATCGCGACCGATGTGCCGCCGTTCGACGACGTGCGCGTGCGGCAGGCGCTGAACTACGCCATCGACAAGGATTCAATCGTCGCGGCGCTGCTGGGACCGGAGACGCGGCCGCTCGGCTCCATCCTGCCCGACGAGCGGGCGCCAGGCTTCAGCGAGTCGGTCGAGCCGTATCCATACGATCCGGACATGGCGCGGTCGCTCCTGGCCGAGGCCGGAGTCGACGGGATCAGTGTCAAGCTGGAGCAGACGCAGGCGGCACGGAAAGACGTGGCGGAGGTGATCGCCCAGAACCTGACCGATGTTGGGTTCGATGTCGAAGTCGTGGCGAGCGATCTTGCGACCTTCAACGCTGGCTGGACCGACCCCGAAGCGCCGGCACTGCGGATCGTAACGTGGAGTCCGCTGTACGAGCCGCATTCGCTGCTCAGTCTCGTGTTCGCATCGGACGGTTCGCTCAGCCGGTATGACAACGACGAGGTCGACGATCTGATTGCCAACGCGGCGGTCGAGTCGGATCCGGCGCGACGCCGAGAGACCTACGAGCAGCTCAACCAGGTCATGCACGACGACGCGCCGGTGGTGTTCCTGTGGAACCTGACGGCGACCTACGCGGTCGACGGGGCGGGGGAGGCGTGGCAGCCCTCCGGCAACGAGCAGGTGGTTCCCACGAGCCGGCCGGGATAGCGGGCGCGCGGTCAATGCCTTCCTCGAAGGGAGCTAGAGCGGATCTCAGGTGCGCGGACCCGTAGGGCGGTCCTGCCCGATCGGCGTGACGTCGGCAGGCTCAGCCCAGGTTTCGGCGAGGTCAAGGAAAGCCTGGGCTGAGGCGTCATGCCGCGACACAGCACCACCACGCATAAACCCCAGCGCCCGTCGCGCCGCCCCGGTGGCGGCTTGCGCTGGAGGTTCATAGCCCCGGAATCGAACGGGTCGCCTTCGCCCCGGCATGACGCGGCTCACCTGGCGACATTGCCCGCTGCGCACGCGGCCTCCATCAAAGGGTGGATGCGCGGGCAAGTCGCCGCTACCTCCCCTTCTCGGACACCCTCTCAGTCGAGCGCCTTGCGATACAGGATCTTCTCGCTGCCGCGGGGGTAGTCGGGGATCGCCGCGATCCGCCGGAACCCGTGACGCTCGTAGAACGCCGGCGCCTGGAAGGTGTGGGTGTCGAGCACGATCTGGTGACACCCGCGCGAGCGCGCCTCCCGCTCGGCGGCAAGCAGCAGGCCGGAGCCAATGCCTCTCCCGCGCATCGGCTCCGCCACCCACAGGTACTCGATCTCGCAGGTGCCGCCCCACGTGAACCCGCTGACCGCCGCGACGATCTCCCCGGCGGCGTCCCGCAGCACCGCGTTCAGCATCCGGCCGTCGTCGATGCCCGTCGCGGTGACATTGAAGGCGTAGATGCGCTCTCCGAGAAACGCGCCAAGCTCCGGCAACTCGTCGCTGCCAATGACGATGTCATCCACGGCGCACCTCCGCCCCGAACCGGACTCAGTCGACGCACGAATCTCCCGGGCTCGTGTACCGGCCGCCAGCCGCACCTGGGCCGCTTACCCCGCTCCCAGGCAGCCGACCGCGCCGGACTTGCATTCGCAGGTGCACGCCTGGCAGTTCCCGTTGCACTGGGGGTAGGTGCTGTTGCACCGGGAGGCCAGGTCGCCGCATGGATTGCAGCTCAGCGACGACCAGTCCCAGCAACACCCTATCGTGATATCGCCGATGACGTTCTGCTGGCAGTCGACCCCCGCCGGCGCGCAGTGGTACGTGCCATTGGCGCAGTCGTCGATGAACAACGAAGAGGCCCCATAGTGCCGGCCCTGATCGAGCTCCGTCACCGGCGTGCTGGTGACATGCAGCGGCGACTGCCGCGTGTCCTGCAAGACCTGCACCTGATAGGTCAGCGTTTCGCTGGACGCATCGTAGTGAGGATCGAACAGCTCCAGCACGATCAGGTCGGCCCGCCCGGGTCCCTGGTGCCCCACCAGCGCCGCGTTCGGTGGATTCTCCGGCGTGAAGCCCAGCCCATTCAGGAACTGCTCGGTCGGCACCAGCCCGAAGATGCGATCCGGCCGGTCCGAGAAGTAGATAGTCTGGTCGAGGCCACGGCGCAACGTCAGGGTGTAGCGATCGGGCTCGCCGGCCAGTAGCTCCAGGGAACCAGCTTCAAAGCTCTGGACGAACATAAAGTTCGCCAGCTCTTCCT
>CBFGRG010000238.1:0-5672 GCA_965651105.1 uncultured bacterium
GGGGCGGTCTCGTTGTGGACCCCTTCGCACAGTCCTGGCCTGCCCATGCCGCGCCATCGATCGAGCGATTCAGCGGGTCTTCACCTAATCCGGTCATATATCAGCAGTCACTGAGCGTTTATACGTGATATGGCGGATGCCTCACCTCCCGATGTATCCGGCATGGTAGATGCAGCGCAGGGAAGGGTAACGGAACAGCCCACGAGCCACGACAACGTGGCCGGTTGGCTCCCTGCGCCTGACGTCTCGACGCAATCGCCCCGGAATCTCCATGCCGATGGTCCCCGCCCTTCGGTGGCGGGCGCGATCCGAGACACACCCGAAAGGATTCCGCCATGACCGATTCGCGTCGTCGTCAGAGGCAAGGAGGGGCTGGACAGCCCGTTGTCATCATCGCGTTCATCGCCGTGGTGCTTTCGCTGCTCGGCCCGGCGCTGCCTGCCAGCGCACAGGAAGACAATAGCGGCACACCGGACATCGAGAAGTCGCAGGCATCGCGCGTCGCGGTCCAGCCGACCGATGCGGGCACAGTAGAAGCGACGGAAACAGCGACCGCATCGACGTCGGGAACAGCAACCGAAGGCGCCACCGAAGAACCTTCGGATATCTTCCCTCCCGAGACAGAGACCTCGGTCCCTGAATCTGGTACCGACAGATTCGATACCCAGGCCACCGAACCGGAGGAGGTGGAGATCCGGCAGGCCGATGATGGTGATTCTGGAGCGGGGCAGGTTCTCAATCTCACCGTGCACGAGTGCCCGGTTGGGCACGACCCGGCAGCGAGTGGAATCGACGCCTGCACGACGCCTGTCGATGGGGTCGGTTTCGCGGTGAGCGGTCCGAGTGGGAATCTGGCCGCGACGACGGGCGACACGGTCTCCGGTGGCACCCAGGTAGCAGGTCTTACCCCCGGCGACCACGACATCACCATGACACCGCCGCCCAACACGGCCGCGTCCTTCCTGTGGTCGTGCTCGATTCTCGGGACTCCGTTCGAGGCTCCGTCGGCGCCACTGGCCATGGGCGCGACACACACACTTGCCATCGCGGCGGGGAACGATTACCTCTGCCGGTGGTTCGTGGTGCCGGATGATGACGGTGACGGCGGCGATGAAACCGGCACCGTACGCATCTCCAAGTACACCTGCCCCGAGGGTGTGGCGCCGTCCGATGACGACTACCTGCTGAGCGAGCAATGCCGTGAGGAAATCGCTCCGGTATCGTTCGAGGTGTCTGATACCGCCGGGGGCGACTTCCCCCTGACGCTCGATCCCGGCGTGCCCCAGAGCGGTGAGGTCAACGGTCTCGCCATTGGCACCATTTGGATCGCGGAAGTCCTTCCGCCGGGATACGGCGCGCCGCTGGTCTTTTGCTCCGACACGCCGTCGGATGGCGCCGGAAATTACGAGCCGGTGCCGGTGGTTGGCGGCAATGCCGTCGAGGTGGAGCTGCGTGCCGACGCAGAGATGCCACTGACCTGCCTGTTCTTCAACTTCCCTGGCGGCGATGACGACGACACCGGCGCGGTTCACGTGTCGAAGTACACCTGCCCCGAGGGTGTCGAGCAGTCGGATGGTGCCTACCTGCTGAGTGAGCAGTGTCGCGAGGAGATCGATCCAGTCTCGTTCACGGTTACTGCCACCGCCGGCGGGTACGAACGAACCGAAGTGGCTGCCGCCGGAGTGCCGCAGTCCGCGACGTTCGACGATGTGCCGTTCGGGGAGATCGCGATCGAGGAAGCAGTACCGCCGGGGTACGGGCACCCGCTCGTGTTCTGCGCCGACACGTCTGCCGATGGACCGGGCGCCTACGAACCGGTGGAACCGTGGCCGGAATCCGGCGCGTTCATCATCGCGCATCGCGCCGATGCCGAGATCGACCTGTCGTGCATCTTCTTCAACTTCCCCGATGGCGGTGACGATCCGGGCAACTCGGTGACGGTCAACAAGTACGTCTGCCCATCCTGGGTCAATCCCGAGACCGACGGGCTGCTCGACGCCTGCGCACCCGGCGGCGACGGCATCCAGTTCACGTTCGTCGACGGCAACGGCGCGCACCCAGCGCCGGTCGCCGGCGGTAGCGTCACCTGGTCCGACGTCGTGATCGGCGCGGAGGGCGAGCTGCAGATCATTGAGGACATTCCCGCCGGCTATGGCGATCCTTGGGTCGTTTGCGACGGCATCCTGATGGCCTCGGCAAACGGCTTCGTGATCCCGAACCCTGGCGAGGAGCGACCGTTCCACGTCGAATGCGACTGGTTCAACATCGCGCTGGAAGATGCCGCGCTTGCCGTCGTCAAGCACACCTGCGAGGCGGGATACGACCCGCACGCGCCGGGCGCGGACCCGATGGCAGATTGCCCGGAGCTGACCAACGGCGTCGACTTCCGCATCGCGGGTATGGGCGCCGACATGACCTCCACCACCGGTGATGCCGGTCCCGGCACGGTGCGGTTCGGCGGGCTCGATCCGGGCGCCTACACCATCACGGAGTCGGTGCCTGACGATGTCGTCTCGTCGTTCGTGCTCGATTGCTACGGCAACGACGTCGGCGCGGTACGCCCCTACCCGCTTTCCACCGGCGACACGCTGGAACTGACGCTCCACGCCGGCGAGTCCGTGACCTGCCACTGGTTCAACGTGCCGGTGATCGACGGCGGCGAGCTGACGGTGATCAAGTACCTCTGCACCGGCGATGCGTTCGTGTCGGAGATCGACTGCGAGATCCACGAGGACGGCGTCACCTTCGATCTTGCGATCCGCGAAGACGGCGCGTGGGTCACCCTTGCCACCGCCACGACCGACGCTCTCGGTCGCATCACGTGGCGCGGGCTGGAGCCGGGTCGGTACTGGCTCGGCGAGCACGATGGTGACTGGTGCCACATTGCTTCGGAGCAACTCAACGAGGACCACACCGGCATCGTCGTTGAGGATGGCGCCTCGGCGGTCGTGAAGGTCTACAACTGCGGCGCCGAACCCGGAAAGCCGGGCAAGACGCCGACGAAGTACCCCGAAACCGGCGTTCCCCCGGCCGGGGCGGACGATGGCGGCGGCGAAGGATTCCCCGTTGCCGCGCTCGCCGGGTTGCTGGCGATGCCGCTGAGCCGCCGGCGCCTCGCGGTCCTGGCGGGGGCGATCTCGGCGGCGGGTGTGATGGGGCACGCCTTCGCGCAGGATGACGACCAGGTGATCGAGCCGATAGATGGCACCGCAGGTCCGGCGGTCACGCCGGAGTCGCTCTGCCTCCCCTCCTCCGAAGAGGGGTGTGAGCGAGGTCCGGTGCCATCGACGCTGCGGATCGACGAGATTGGCGTGGACGCGCCAATCGAGATCCTCGAAACCGTTGCCGGGGAGATGCAACAACCGACCGATGCGGCTCATGTCGCCTGGTACAAGGAAACCGCCCGCCTTGGTGAGATCGGCAACATGCTGTTCGCCGGGCATCTCAACTGGTGGGGCGAGCCCAGGGCGGTGTTCTACAACCTCGCGCGGCTGGTCCCGGGCGACGAGATCGCCGCCTATGATGCTGACGGGAATCGGTGGGTGTACGCGGTGGAGTGGGTCCGGCACGTCCCCAGCGGGGAGGAACCCGGTGAGGATGTGCTCGGCATGACTTCGTGGCCGGCGGTGACGCTGATCACCTGCGGCGGTGAATGGGACAGCGCCGCAAGCGAATACGACGAGCGTACCGTGGTTCGCGCCAATCTCGTCGAGAACGCCTGACCGCGAGGGCCGTTGATGCGCATTGTGCCTGCGTGATTACGACCTTCGTACGATGTGGGGATACGCGCCGGCGAGAGATGATCGAAGCGCATGGAGCCCGGCCGCCGCCGAGGTTGGGAGGGCGAGGTGTCCGGGCTCCACCTGCGTCCCCGCCACGCGCGAATCGCGGCCATGGTGGGCGTTGCTGTGCGCTGTAACCAGTTGACAATGACCGATTTGTCCGCCACTGTATGACGAGAGGCAAAACCAGCGTTGTATTCGTGGCGGATGCCATCGTGATCACCCTGCCTACTCGCCAGCAGCAACGCATCCCGATGCCGCGCACGCCACTGATCGGGCGTGAGGCGGAGCTTTCCGAGGTAATCGCGCTGCTCGAGCATCCCGAGACCGCCCTGCTCACGCTGACCGGGCCCGGCGGTGTGGGCAAGACGCGCCTCGCTCTCCAGCTCGCCGCCGCGGGCCGCGAGCTCTTCGCGGATGGCGCGATTTTCGTTCCGCTGGCGTCGGTCAGCGACCCGGACGACCTGCTGGGAGCGGTGGGTGCCGCGCTCAATGTGCGCCAGGCCGGCGTGACGCCGCTCGTCGGAGAGCTTGCCGGCGTGCTCGGTGGCATGGAGGTGCTGCTGATCCTCGATAACGTGGAGCACCTGCTCGCTGGCGCTGGCGAGGTGGCCGAGCTGATCGCGCAGGTGCCATCGGTGACCGTGCTCGCGACCAGCCGGACTCGGCTCGGGATCGCCGTCGAGCGCGTCTACCCGCTCGCACCCCTCACCTTGCCGGAGAAGGGCGAATCGGTCGCGTGGGAGAATGATCGCGTCCCTCATGCCCTCCAGTTATTCGCAGCTCGCGCGCGCGCCGCGCGTCCCGATTTCGTGCTCGACGCCGGCAACGTCGAGGTCGTGGCGGACATCTGCCGCCGCCTGGACGGCCTGCCGCTGGCGATCGAGCTGGCCGCTGCCTACGTCGGTGCACTGTCGGTCGACGAGCTGCGCGACCGGCTGGATGCGAGCATGCTCTCGACCCTCGCCGCCAGCGGCCCGGACCGCCCGGAGCGACATCGCACCATGCGGGCGGCGATCGCGTGGAGTTACAACCTGCTCAGTCCCCGCGAGCAACGCTTCCTGACCTGTTGTTCCAGCTTCGCCGGCGGGTTCACGCTCGGTGCGGCCGAGGCCCTCTGGGATGCATGTGGCGACTCGCAAATGTCGGCGCTGGACGGTCTAACAGCGCTGGTCGATCGCAGCCTACTGCGCCCGATGGGCCGGGACAGCGGGGAAACACGGTACCTGATGCTGGAAACGATCCGTGGGTACGCGCGGGAGCGCCTCGACGCCTCCGGCGACCGGGAAGCCGTGCATCGGCAACATGCCGCGTGGGCACTCGCGCTCGCGGAGACGGCCCAGCAGGAGCTGTATGGTCCCGACCAGGCGGCCTGGGCGGGGCGGCTCGCCGCGGAGCAGGACAACCTTCGCGTGGCGTTGACCTGGGCCATCGCGAACGACCCGGTGCTCGCGGTTCGCCTTGCGAGCGCGCTGTGGTTCTTCTGGTATGCCGAGGGCGAGCTCGTCGAGGGGCGCCGCTGGCTGGAGCGCGCGCTCGCCGCGGGATCGGCCGTTCCGCCGACGATACGGGCGCTGGCGATCAACAATCTCGGGAATCTTGTGTACGAGATGGGCGATCTACCTCGCGCCCAGGAGCTGTACGAGGAGAGCCTCGCCCTGCGGACCCAGCTCGGCGACCGGTGCGGCATGGCCGATTCGCTCAACAATCTCGGCATGCTCGCGACCGCGCGCGGTGACCTCGCCACGGGACGGGAGCGATTGAAGGCGTGCATCGCCCTGCGGACGGATATGGGGCAGCCGGAGTCGACCGCGCCGACGCACAACAACCTTGGCGACATCGCCATTCTCGAAGGAAACGGGGCGGTGGCGCGAGAGTGCAACGAGCGGG
>CBFGRG010000239.1:0-5659 GCA_965651105.1 uncultured bacterium
GGCGCGAATCGCGCCGGGGCGGTCTCGTTGTCGGTCGATGCCGTTGCCGCGGGTCAGCTCGTTTCCGCCACTTCTCGCTCGGATTCCCAGTGCAGGATCGGCCGGCGCATTGGCACCGCGAGACGGTTCCAGGCGTTGATCTCCGCCACCGCCCAGGTCAGCGCCAGCGCCTCGTCGTCGCTGTACGCCGCCGTCACCATTGCCCACGCCTCGTCATCCTCGCCGCTGGTGGCGATCAGCGTGTTGTGTTCCGTCCACGCCAGTGCCGCCCGCTCGCGCGGGGAGAAGAGGTCGCCGCACTCGCGCCACGCCGAGATCAACCCAATCTGCTGATCGCTGACGCCAGCCTTGCGAGCGTCGGGGATGTGCAGCGAGAGACAGTAGGCGCACCCGTTGATCTGTGAAGCGCGAATGTTGACCAGCTCGATGATTGACCGCTCCAGCCCGCTCGCCTCCACGGCATCATGCACGCCGAGCATCGCCTTCCGTATCGCCGGCTGCTTCCGTGAGTAATCGACGCGCATGGTGAAGATACCCACCTCTCTCCTGTCACGCTGCCCCGATGTCTACGGGTGGGTGAAGACCTTGACCGGCGCAATCATGATCGTCACGCGCACGTCGCCCTCCTGGAGATGCGGATACTTGTCCGCACCGGTGTACTTCTTCGCCAGCCTGTCGATCACCTCGACCCCGTTTTCGGTCGTCATCTCGTCGACCCGGCCCCGAATTTCAACGTAGCGCAGGGGATCGTTCGGGTCAGTCACCGTGATCGTCACGCGGTCTCCTCGCTCGATCAGGTTCTTGTGCTTCCGGCGACCGGCAAGGGTGTTGATTCGAATCTTGCCGTCGTGAACCTCGCCCCAGACCGGGTTGAGCTGGATGGTCCCGTTCGGGTTGATCGTCGCCAGGTCATAGTTGGCGGGCTGGTTCAGCAGCTCCAGCACTTCGTCGCTCAGCTCAACTGTCGTCTCGACCATCGTGTGGTGCTCCACTTTCGCGAGGGGCGCCTGCCCCAGAATTCTTTCTGACGCTCTCCATTCCGCCACCTTGAGACGAAAGCGTCAAGGCAATGGGACACAAAACGCGGCGGACGGAGAAGCCCGCCCGCCGCGTTGCGTCTGTCAAATCGGTCGAGAGACTACTCGACTGTCATCGTGCCTTCCATGCCGGCCGCCCGGTGGCCCGGCACCGAGCAGTAGAACGTGTACTCACCCGGCTCGGCGTCGTCCGGCACCGCGATCGTTTGGTCGCCGCCACCCTGCAGGACATCGGTCGCCATATCGAGCTCGTCGATGATGAAGTCGTGTTCCAGCACGCCCTCGTTGACGACGTGAATTTCCTGCCCGGGCGATGCAGTGAACTCCGACGGATCAAACTTCAGCGAGTCGAGCGTGTGCACCTCGATCACGCCGCTCGCCGTTGGGGACGCCCCCGGCGTGGCGCCTGGAGTCGCGCTACCTGCATCCTCTGCAGCGTCGTCGTCCTGCGCGGTCACGGCGCGAGCGCCGACCACGGCCGTTGCCAGCCCGATGCCGCCGACAGCGAGAAGCGTGCGTCGATCTATTCGAGGGGAGCTGCTCATGTGGGTCACGTCTCCTTGTGCGTCATGCGCAACACAAATTGCCGGCCGTCACCGGCGAACAAAATCGCGCAGCGCGGGTCATTCTCGCGTTGCGTGCCGCCGCCAGCCTGGCTGCGGCGGGCTCAGAACCCCATGCAAGCATAGAACATGCCACGATACGTTGCTGCATCTGCCGGGGTAGACTGGATGACGCGGAATTCACCAAATCCCCGGGTGAGCGTATAGACGAAACCGCCCTCGGGATCGTGCCGCTTGACCCATATTTCTGAAGCCAGGTATCCGCGAGCATAACTGCCGGCGCGAGGCGAAAGGGTGGACGATGCGACGCTATTGGACCGTCGTGGGGGTGATGCTGGTGGCCCTGCTGGCGCTCTTCGGCGCGGTCGAGGCGCTCGGCGTGCCGCTGCTGACCGATCCGTCGCCGTGGCTCGATCGGGGTGGCCCGACGACGGCGCTGGTCGGCGTCGGCCTGCTGATCATCGACGTGCTGCTACCAGTGCCCTCCAGCCTGGTGATGATCGCGCATGGGGCGCTCTTCGGCGTCGTCGCGGGCACGGCGCTGTCGCTGATCGGGAGCACCGGCGCCGCGGCCTTCGGGTTCGCGATCGGACGGCGCGGTGGCAAGGCGCTGGGACGCATCGTCCCGGCAGAGGAGCGAATCCGGGCCGACCGCTTGCTGGAGCGATGGGGCACGCTGGCGTTGATCGCGACCCGGCCCGTGCCGATTCTCGCGGAAACGACAGCGATCATGGCTGGCGCATCATCGATGTCGTGGCGCCAGCTCATGATCGCTGTGATTGCAGGCACCCTGCCGGCGGCGCTGCTCTACGCGCTGACTGGCGCCATCGCGGCGAGCTTTGCAAATGGCACGATGGTGTTCGGGCTGGTGCTGCTGATCGCCGGGCTCTTCTGGTGGCTCGGCCGCCGTGCCGAGCGCGCCACGGCGACACCTTCCGCCGAGCTGCGCTGATCCACGAATTCGCCCGGCCGCTGGCGCAGGGTGAATCCTGCGTGCCGCTCTCGAGCCGAAACTACTCGACCACCTCGATCACCGCCATCATGCCGTTGTCCTCGTGCACCAGGACATGGCAGTGATAGACGAACCGCCCGGTAAAGTCGAGAAACCGCTGCCGGATCACGATCTCGCCGCGCGGTGGCAGCGGCGTCGTATCATGCCGGTTCACCGGCTGTGGCTCGCCGTTGATCGACATCACCTGGAAGTCGTTGACGTGAATATGGAATGGATGCCACTGCCCGCTCTCATTGCGAATCGTCCACTCCTCGGTCGTGCCGAGCTTGACGATGGTGTCGATCCGATCCTCGACGAACGCCTTGCCGTCGATCGCAAACGAAGGCGGCGTATCTGGCATCTGGAACGCAATCGTGCGCCTCTCCGCCACCTCGTCGCCACCGAAGTCTTCCAGCTCGACCAGCTTGGTCGGCAGGTCCTGTGGCTCCTGGGCGTCGCCGCCACTGATGACCGTCGCCAGCAGCATCTCCGGCTGTGCCTGCGCCGGGATATCCGGGGCGAAGGCCAGCGAGCGCAGCTCGTAAATGCCTGCATCGCCGCCTTGAATGAGCACTTCGGCGCGCTCGCCGGGGCCGATCATCTCGTTCTGCACCGTTCGCACTTCCGTCAGCGGGTTGCCATCCCGCGCGATCACGTGCAGCGGGTGACCGACAAGCTGGACGTTCAGGAACTCGTTGGCGCTTGCATTCACCAGGCGCCAGCGCTGCGTTTCGCCAGGGGCGATGGTGAGGGTCGGATTGGCCACGCCATTGACCAGCATTTCGACCTGCCCGCCATCACCGCGGAAGGGCCCCTGCATGACAAGCATGCGGTCCTTCAATCCGGCGACGCCCTCCACTTCGTCGAGCTCACCGTCAATGATGATCGCACCGGCCAGTCCCGACCCGACCTGATTCGCAGATGTGCCGTGCGGATGCGGGTGATACCAGTAGGTGCCACCCGGGTGGTCCTCCGGGATCTGGTACTCATAGCCGAACGTCTGTCCCGGCTGGACATGGACGAAGACGTTGTCGCTGTTGTCCCTCGGCGATACATGCAGACCATGCACGTGCAGGTTCGTCATCTCGCTGATCGCGTTGACGAAGGCAACCTTTACCGTGTCGCCCGGCTTGAAGCGCAACGTCGGCCCGGGAATGGAACTATTGAATCCGAGCAGGGAGGTGGACTTGTTCTCGACGTCCATCGCCTGCAGCGTGACGTTCAAGACGCCATCCTTGCTCGCCAGCACCTGCGGCTCGACGAAACCGTCGTCATCGGCTCCCTGCGGGGTGGCGATGCCCTGCACGAGTGCCGGGAGTCCCACACTCGACGCCTGCACACCGACGGCCGCGACCCCGGCCACCGCGGCGCCCGAAACGGCGAGCTGGCGCCGCGTGAGCGTCGGCTTGCTGAGCACCTGCTGGATCGGGGATCGCTTCACGATGTCGCTCCTTCTCTCGCGTGATAACTCGCCAGCTCCCGCATATCCGGCATGCGGAGGGTGACGCCGGCGGCAGCGTCGATACGAATGATGCTGCCTGCGGTTGGGTTGGGCGAAATCGCCGGCAGTGACACATAAAGGCCGCCATCCGGCCCGAACTGCATCGAAATCGGAAAGTCGAGCCCGGTCACCACCTCGTCGAAGGTGCTGGGCCCGGTTTGGCGCACGATGCGCCCAGTATTCGGATAGATGCTGGGCGGCTCGTTGGTGTTGCCGGTCGACATGTCGAGCGCGTAGAGCACCCCATCGGCTCCCACCGCGATACCCGTCACCATCGCCAGACCGGTCAGGTAATCGGTGACCACACCATCGCGCGTCACCTTGACGACCTTCTGCTCGCCATCCGTGTGTGGACCCGGACCGAGGTATCCGACGTAAAAGTTCCCGTCCGGTGAATGCGCGATCGCCGTCGGCACCGGATGGTCAAGGGAGAGATCGGCGATGGTGCGGCTCGTGCCGTCGGGTCGGGTGTGGATCAACAATCCTCGGTTGGCGTCGACGATCCAGAACCCTTCATCGTCGACCACCATCGCGTAGGGCTCGCCGAGCTCGATGAAGTGGTACTTGTGCTCGGGCGGATGCTTGTCGACGTAGGCCATCCCGCTGCTGACCAGCCGCACGCTCCCATCCGGCTCGACCCCGTAGAGCCCGTTCGGCCAGTCAATGCCGACCGCCTCGACTTCGGGATCGTGGTGGCCTCCGCTGGCATCCTGCAGCACGTAGAGCTGGTCGTTGTAAAACGCGACATCGACCGGCCCCATCACCTCGTCGTACATATCCATCGTCGAGGGAAGTCCGTGGGCGACCGGTGTGATGCTGCCATCGGCCTCGATCCGAACGACGCTCGGCGGCGCGTCCGGCCGTGGCGGCGCGCTCGTGGCGCCGGGCGGTGGCGGCGGGCTCAACCCGTCACCGGCCAGGGCGACGTACATCAGGCCGTCCGGCCCCCAGGTGACCCCTCGGGGAAACGCGAGACCGCTGGCGACGACGGTCATCTCGTACATGCTCGTCGCTCGCGTAGCGAGCGCGGTCACTCCGGTCAGGTCGGCAGACCTTCTTCGCCCCCAGCTCGTGCCCGCCGCAGCCTCACTGGTCCTCGGCGCGGTCCAGGTAGAGCCAGTCTCCCGACTCGAGAACAGTCGTGGAGCCGCCGAATGACAGCCCGATTCGTCCCTTGAGACAGTGGAACGTCGCCTGCCCCGGCACGCTGTGCGAGGGAATGCTGGAGCCTTTCGGCACGACCAGATGGATGGCTTCGAACTGGTCCGTCTTGACGAGCGCGGTCGAACGCTCTGCTCCCTCGAGGGTGGACAGGCTGACGGCTTCGCCTTCGCGAGCGCGTGGAAGTGCCATTACTTCTTCTCCGGTTCGATGGCGCGAGCCGGGCCGCCCACCCATGCCGGTGGATCGCTGGCGGGAAAGGATTGCGCGGACGCTTCATCGACCTCGTCCCACTCGCCCGGCACGCTTCCTGAGGCGAGTCGCCAAGCGCGATCGGCCACCGTACGCAGCAGCGCGAGGTGGAGCCCCGACAAGCCGCCCTCGATGTCATCCGCTATGCTCGTGG
>CBFGRG010000240.1:0-5615 GCA_965651105.1 uncultured bacterium
CCGGCGATACCGCCGGGGGTCGTGACAGGTTGCGCGCTGGCGGAGATTGTCAGGCGTTCAGCTCGATCGCCTTGAAGCGCTGCATGTTCTCGGTGATCGCGATCTCGGTCGGGAGCCGCTCCATGCTGGAGGCGCCATAGAACCCCACCACCCCGTTCGTGCGCTCCAGCACGTAGCGGGCGTCCTCTGGCTCGGCGATGGGACCGCCGTGGCAGAGCACGATGATGTCCGGGTTGACGTCCTTCGCCGCATCGTGCATCGCCTGGACCAGGCCGGGGGCGTCCTCCAGTGATGCCGCGGTCGTCGCCCCGATCGAGCCCTTGGTGGTCAGGCCGAGGTGTGGCACGAGGATGTCTGCGCCGGCCTCGGCCATGGCGCGGGCGCTGTCCGGATCGAAGCAGTAGGGCGAGGTGAGCAGGTCCCGCTCGCGGGCGAGGCGGATCATCTCGACTTCGAGATCGAACCCCATGCCGGTCTCTTCCAGGTTCTGCCGGAAGGTCCCGTCGATCAGGCCGACGGTCGGGAAGTTCTGCACGCCGGCGAACCCCATCGCCTTGAGCTGGTCGAGGAAGACCGGCATCAGCCGGAACGGATCGGTGCCGCAGACGCCCGCCAGCACCGGGGTGCGCTGGACCACGGGCAGCACCTCGCTGGCCATCTCGACGACGATGCCGTTGGCGTCGCCGTACGGCATCAACCCGGCCAGCGATCCCCGGCCGGCCATGCGGAAGCGGCCGGAGTTGTAGATCACGATCAGGTCCGCGCCGCCCTGCTCGACGCACTTGGCGGAGAGGCCGGTGCCGGCGCCGGCGCCGACAATGGGCCTGCCCTGCTCGACCTGGGTGCGAAGCCGGTCAAGAATCGCCGCTCTGCTGTTGTCCACCTGCTGGGTTGTCATGCCTTGCTCGCCTCTCCCTGTTGATCGGCCACCATCTCCATCAGGCGTGTCGCCATCGCTTCGGCGAATGCCGGATCGTTGATGTCTTGCTCCAGATCGTGGATTTCGACGTTGTCGCCGACGTTCGCCAGCAGTGTATCGATCAGCGCCGCGTCCGCCTCGGCATCGTGGAAGGCGCCGCCCTCGGTGGCGATCGCCGAGACGCCGCCGCGCGGGATGAAGAGCGCCACCGGTCCCGTGGCGGCGCTGAGCTTCTGGCCGATGCGGCGCCCCAGCTCGGCGCATTCCTCCGGCGTCGTCCGCATCAGCGTGGTGGTTGCGTTGTGGACGTAGAGATTGCGATCGCGGAACTGCGCCGGCACGGTGTCCATCGGGCCGAAGTTGGCCATGTCGAGCGCGCCGAGCGAGACGACCTGGGGGAGGCCCTTCTGCCCGGCGATTTCCAGGCGATTCGGCCCGGCCGAGAAGATGCCGCCGACGAGATCGTCGACAAGCTCGGTGGTGGTGATGTCGAGCACTCCGGCGAGGAAGCCGCCGTCGGCGAGCGCCTCCATCGACTGCCCGCCGGCGCCGGTGGCGTGAAAGACGAGCACCTCGTAGCCGTTCGCTTCCAGCACCTCGCGGGCATGGGTGACCGACGGCGTGGTCACGCCGAACATGGTGGCGCCGATCAGCGGCTTGTGCTCGCTGTCGGGGAGTGGGCGCGCGTAGGCGGAGGCCATGCCGGCGATGGCCGCGGCGGCGTTGGCGAGGATGCGGCCCGAGACCTGGTTGATGCCGGCGATGTCGACGACCGAGTACATCATCGTGATGTCGAGCGCGCCGACGTAGGGCCGGGTGTCGCCGGAGGCGACGGTGGAGACCATGAGCCGGGGCACGCCGACCGGCAGTGCCTGCATGGCGTGGGTGACGAGGGAGGTGCCGCCGGTGCCACCGAGCCCGAGGACGCCGTGCAGGTTGCCCTCGGCGAAGAGCCGGGTGACGATCGCGGCGGCTCCCTCGGCCATGGTCATCACGGCCGCGCCGCGATCGTTGGCGGCGACGAGGTCTTCGATGCGCGCGCCCGCGGCGGCGGCGACCTCGTCACGCGTGATGTCTGGCGTGGTCAGCGGCTCGCCGAGCACGCCGGCGTCGACGACAAGGACGTCGCAGTCGCTGTGCTGGAGGATCTGGTCTTTCAGGTACCCGTACTCGGTTCCCTTGGTGTCGAGCGTGCCGAGCAAGACGACAGTGGCCATCGGGTTTCGCTCCTGTTCTGGCGCATGCCATACCGGCGGCTATCGGGTGTGCCGGTCACTCGCTGTGGATCACCGGCCTGCCACACCCGTCAGGCGATATCGTCGGTATCCTCGAGGTTTTCGGTGCGGCGGTCGGCCGCGGAGAACGAGATGATCGCCACGAGCGGCGTGTCGCCGGTGGCCCTGGCCCAGTGGGGAACGCCCCGCGGGATGCGGATGACGTCACCCGCCGTGATCCGATACATCTCGTCGCCGAGCTTGTGGTCGGCCTCCCCTTCGAGGACGTAGAGCAGCTCCTCGCAATTGGGATGCTGGTGAAGCGGGTTGCGCTTGCCGGGCTGAATGGTGACGACACCGAGCGTCTGCTCCGCACCCGGAGTGTGCTCCTCGCCGATGAGCCAGACGAGCTGTCCCCAGCTCAATGGTGTTGGCTCAACCGCGCCGGTGCTCCGCACGATTCCATCTGTCTCCGTCGAATACTTGCCCGTCATGTGGTGTGCCTCCAGAACCCTGGGGTTCAATGCGTTCCTGCGGCTCAGCTGACGCCCGCTGGCTGGTTGATGGTGATTTCGACACCCGCCTCCATCGTGCAATAGGCCTCGAAGATCTTCGCGATCTCCAGCGCCTGGTCGAGAGTCCCCTTCGACGGTGGCGTTTGCCCCATCACGCTGTCGCAAAAGTGCAGGACTTCCTGCACGTAGCCAAGATAGAAGATGTTCTTGTTGTAGAGCTGCCCGAGCGAGAATTCCGGCTCCCAGTAGAGGGGGGCGACATCATTGTCGACCAGGTAGGATGCCGATCGCCCGTAGGCGGGTCGCTGCGCCGGGCGGTAGTAGCTTACCTTCACGCCGTTGTCGACGACGACGTTGGCGTGCTCGCCGACGACCTCCAGGCGCTCCAGCGGGCTCGTTCCCGATGGATCTCCCGGCATGTGCAGGGTGCCGACCGCCCCGGATGTGAACTTCAGGTTGGTCACGCTGCCGCCGGTGATCGGCTCCCACTGATAGGAGAGCGTTTCGATCGGGCCCATGAGCTCATGGATGATCGACCCGGGGTGAGGCATGTGGTCGAGCAGGCCGCGAACGTTGTGGAGATTGCCCCGTTCTTCCGGCGGCGGCATGGACTGGGGATAGCGAATGTACATGGATGCCGGCCGGCCGAACTCGTCGGAGCTGACGATCTCCTTCGCCCGCACGATGGAGGGGAAGAACGTTTTCTTGAGACCGGTCATCACATAGCGGCCGGCGCGGTTGCTGGTCTCGATCAGCTGCCGAACCTCCGCCACACTGGCGGCGGTAGGCTTCTCCATCCAGACATGGCAGCCGGCTTCGAGGGCATCGAGGGCGAGCCGGGTCGCCTGGGGCCGTCCCTCCTCGTCGTAGGTGGTGACGATGAACACGGCGTCGAGCGTTTCGTTCGCGAGCATCTGGTGATGGTCGTCGTAGCTGGCGGTCGCGCCGAACTGCCGGGCGAAGGCGGATGCTCGGTCGGCCTGGCGATCGCAGACGGCGACGAGGTCGATGGGCGCGTACTGGAACGTCGGGTAGACGTTGCGGAAGGAGTGTCCTCCCGCGCCGATGAACCCGACACGGATCTTCCGGTCGTACTCGAAGTTGTAGGTGACGTGGTTCGGTTCGTCGTGGTCCATGAGCTATCCCTTGGTGGCGCCGGCCGCGAGGCCGCTGATGAACTGCCGTTGCAGCACGATGTAAATGAGGATGGATGGAATGATGGCGAGCGTGATGGCGGCGAAGAGCGCGCCGTAGTCGGACATGTTCTGTTCGCGGAATTGCACCAGGCCAATCGGGATGGTGCGCGTGTCGTCCCTGAGCAGAATCAGGATCGACAGGAAGAATTCGTTCCAGGCGCTGAGGAAGCTGAAGACCGCCAGCGCCAGCATGCCGGGCTTCGCGAGAGGCATCATGATGCGGAAGAAGATGCCCCACTCGCTCGCGCCGTCGATTCGCGCGGCCTCGGCCAGCGCATCGGGAAGGTCGCGGAAGAAGCTGCGCATCAGGTAGACCCCGAACGGCACGCCCGTGCCGACGAGCGCGAGGATCAGCCCCCAGAGGTTGTTGACGAGGCCCAGGTCCTTGATCTGGTAGAAGAGCGGCACAATGATCGATTCGATCGGCAAGGTGATCCCGAAGAGATAGATGTAGAACACGACCGGGGCTCGCCGAAGCTGCGTTTTCGCGAACGCGTACCCGGCGGGCGCGGCGACGGCGACGCTGATCAGCGTCGTCATGCCGGCCACGATGACCGTGTTGAGGAAATAGACGCCGAATTGCCCACCCAGCCATGCCGAGCGGAAGTTGTCGAACTTCCACGTCTCGGGCAGCAGACTGGAGGATCCGAAGATCTCGGTGTTGTCCTTGAAGGCGTTCGCGATGACCCAGAGGAACGGGATCAGCGAGAATGCCGTGATGATCGTCAAGGCGATGAACACGGCCAGGTTGGTTTCGCGTACCAGTTGGCGCAGGTAGTTCATGGTCACTGCTCCACGCGGTCACGCCAGCGGTTGAAGAGGAAGCTGAACACGATCACGATCAGCGCGAGCGATAGTCCTGCCGCCGCGGCTCGTCCGATCGCGCCGGTCTGGAATGCGGTCCGCCAGACGTACACCGCGACCAGCTCGGACGCGTATCCGGGACCGCCCTGCGTCATTGCCCACACCGTGCCGAACCCCTTCATGGCGCTGATGAAGGCGAGCGTCAGCACGACGGTCATGGTGTTGTGCAACGAGGGGATCGTGATGTCCTTGATTCGCTGCCAGGCATTTGCGCCATCCACGCGCGCGGCTTCGTAAAGTTGTGGGTCGATGCTCTGGATGCCCGCCAGGAAGATGACCATGTAAAAGCCGTAGGCTTGCCAGCCACTGGCGACACCCACGGAATAGAGGGCGAGGCCGGGGTCACCGAGCCAGACCCGGGTGAGCGCATCGAGCCCGAATCGCTCGAGGCTCGCGTTGATCAAGCCGATGGTGGGATGGTAGAGCTGGCCCCAGATGACGCCAACCACGGCGAGAGACAGTACGTGCGGAAAGAACGCCACCGTGCGAAACAGGAACCGCCCGCGCCCCACCTCCGAGATCAGGATCGCGAGGATCAGCCCACCGCCCGCACCGAGCACGACGTGCATGACCCACCAGAGGGCATTTCGCCACAGGGAGGTGAGAAAGCGGTCGTTGGTCCAGATGGAGACGTAGTTCTCGGCGCCGACGTAGTTGATGTTCGTGGCGATGCCATCCCAGTCGGTGAAGCTCAGCTGGAACGCCCTGCCCAGGGGCATCAACACGAACACGAAATAGAAGACAAGCGACGGCGCCAGCAGCACGATGGGAACACGATACCTGTCCCAGAATGCCCCAATGCCATGCTTGCGCCTGGATGTGGACGATGCTTGAAAGTGTGCGCTCACCATCTGGGACCGAGCCTTACACATGTCACGGTGCGCGTCGCGCGGACGATCACCCGAGT
>CBFGRG010000241.1:0-5602 GCA_965651105.1 uncultured bacterium
GGTGCGACATGTGTCGCACCCCGGCCAGTTTTTGCGTGCTCAGTGTTGGCGTTGCCTACGACTCGGCGCGCTTGTACTCCGCGTTCGCCTTGATGAACTCGGCGACCTCCTCCGGCGTGTGATCGCGGAGGTCGAGCACGGGGTACTTCAGGTTGCTCGGCAGGTAGAGGTGGAAGGTGGTTTCGATCGGCTCGATCCGCTCCGCCTCGGCCCACCACTCGTAGAGCTTCGGCAGCCAGTCGAACCCCTTGGCGCGAATGCGGAAGAGGGAGATGCCGGCGCCCCGCTCGTAGGCGAGCGCCTCGCCGAAGTAGACATCCGCCTCGCCGGTGGATTCGATAATCGCCCGGGCATCGTCATAGTAGCGGGGGGAGCCCTTGAGCGTGAACTGATACCCTTCGAAGAACGGAGGTGGCGTGTAGGCCATCTCCTTCATCATTCGAGCTCGTCGCCCGCTCGAGAACAAACCCATCTCCGGCTCCTCCACCGCGCTGGTGCTGGTTGCTGATGTTGTCCGGCGCGCCAGAATCCGCCGCCCGGCGGGCGACGATTCGGCTTGCGCCATGTCCGCGCTATTGTACCGCGTTTGCAGGAGACCCCATGTCGATTTCCTCCGACTCGGCCCGCCCCCGCCGCAATCTCGAGCTCAAGGTGCGTCTTGGGTCAGGGGATTTGGCCGAGATGCGCGAGCGAGTCCTTGCGCTCGGCGTGACCATCTCGCGTCAGGATCAGGTGGATCGATACTTTTCCGTTCCCGAGGGACGATTGAAGCTGCGCGTGATCGCGTACGATACTGAGCCTGCACGCGCGGAGATGATTGCGTACCGCCGGCCGGACGAGGATGGCTCCCGCTGGAGTGCCTACCGGCTCACGCCGCTCGATGCCGGCGTCGCTGACGATCTGGCGGCAACCCTTGCGCACGTCCTGCCGGTGATGGTGGAGGTTTGCAAGCGGCGGGAGATCGCGATCTGGCGGGAGACGCGCATTCATCTCGATGACGTTGAGGGGCTGGGACCCTTCGTCGAGCTGGAAACCGTGATTTCCGAGCAGTCGGACGCGCTTGCCGAAGCGGAACATCGTGAGGTTATCGAGCGGCTCGGGTTGATGGCCTGGCCGGCCGAGTCAGGGTCGTACAGCGACATCCTGCGCCGGAAAACGCCGCGGTGAGCGGCATATCGACACAAAGGGGCATCGATGGACAAGCTCTCGCAGCAGGATCACGCGCCGGTGATGGTAGCTGGCCGCCGCATGCGCGCCCGCCTGCAGTCGGTGCGGCGCACCGTGAAGGTTGGGGACCTGCGCATGAGCGTTCTCGACTGGATGGGGCCGGAGCAGCCAGTCAACCCGCCGGTGGTGATCCTGCACGGCGCGCTGCAAACCGCCGAGGGGATGGCGAATCTCGCCTCGCACCTCGCGCGCCGCGGGCGAGTGGTGGTGCCCGATCTGCGTGGCCGGGGCGAGACCGCGCAGCCGGAGGATGGCTACGACCCCTCCACCATGGCGGCCGATGTTGCTGGCCTGATCGTTCAGCTCGGCCTGGACCGGCCGGTGGTGATTGGGCGGCTCCACGGCGGGTTGGTCGCGTATCACCTCGCGGCGGAGCACCCCGGCTCGCTGTCCGGCCTGGTGATTGGCGACACCGTGCCGGAGGTCACCGACGGTCACGCCCAGCGCCTTATCGAGGCGACGCGCTCGTTGCCGCGCACCTTCGCGACGCTGGAGGACGCCTACGCCTTCTACCAGCACCAGCTCGGGCTGTCGCTGGAGCGAGCGCTGCATGATATCCCCTTCGACCTGCGGCGTGCGCGTGGCGGTTACACGTGGCGACACAACCTCGACCTCGTAGCGCGCATCGAGGAAGCGGCCCTTCCGCGCGCCGACTGGGATGTGCTGGCGAAGATCGAGGCACCGACGCTGATCCTGCGCGGGCAACGCGGCACGCTTTCCCGGGAGATGGCCGACCGCATGTGCGCATCGATCCGCGACTGCAGCATTCAGACGATCCTCGCTTCCGGACGCGATGTGTTCCTTGGCGGCGGCGCCGAGCAGGCGTTCGCGGCGATCGACCTCTTCCTGCTGCGACTCACAGACTCGGGGCTGCCGCAAGGCGTGGTGACCTCGGGCGGTACGACTGCGAGATCGCTGATCGAGCCACTGGTTCGAGCGCTGAACGGGCATGATGCCGATGCGGTGCGGGCGCTGGTCGCCCCGGATGCCGAGGTCGAGGTGATCCACGACGGCCAGCCGGTTCAGCAGGGCGACGGCTCGCTGGTCGATACGGTGCTGGGCGAGCTGCTGGCGGACCGACCCGCCTCGGTGTTCGCGGTCGAGCGCTTCTTGGCTTCCCGGCGGGAGGCAGCGGTCGTGCTCGTCTCGCGGGAGCGCCCCGCCGCGGTGGAAGGGGAGCCGGCCAGCGATTCGCTTTCGGTATCGCTCTGGTTCGATGTCGATGGGCAGCAGATACGCTCCGCGCGCATCCAGATCGCCCGTATCCCGGGCTGACACCACCTGTCGTAGATCGCCCGCATCCCCGGTTGATGCCACCTGCCGTAGCGGCGACTTGCCCGCGCACCGAACGTTCGCCCACGCCACGGTCCGCAGCGGGCAATGTCGCCTGACCGACCCCAACCTGCCCCCCATCGTTGCCGCGATCGGTCGGTCAATATGTCGCGCGACCACCGGAGATGTCGAACACCGCGCCGGTCGAGAACGACACCTGGTCGGAGCAAAGGAACGAGACCAGGTTCGCGACCTCCTCGGGTTGCCCGACCCGACCCATCGGAATCCTGCTCATCATGTAATCGATGTGCTCCTGCGTCAGCTGTTCCAGGATCGGCGTCATGATCACGGCCGGCGTCACCGCGTTGACGAGCACGCCCTTCGTCGCGACCTCCTTGGCCAGCGATTTCGTCAGCCCGATCACTCCCGCCTTCGCGGCCGAGTAGGGGGATGCGTTGGGGTTGCCTTCCTTGCCGGCGATCGAGGCGATGTTGACGATTCGACCGTATTCAGCCTCCATCATCCCTGGCAGCACCGTCCGGCAGCCGTAGAAGACGCCGGAGAGGTCGATCGCGATCACCTGCTGCCATTCCTCGATCGACAACTCCCACGCCGGGGCGGCACGGCCGGCGATACCGGCGTTATTGACGAGCGCGGTGACCGGGCCGAGCTGCTGCGTGACATCATCGACGGCGGCCTGCCAGCTTTCGGGGTCGGTGACGTCGAGGCGGACGGCGATGGCGCGATCGCCGATCTCGCTGGCGGTCGTCTCGGCGGCATCGAGGTCGATATCGGCGACGGCGACCCGGAAGCCGTCGCTGGCGAGCTTGCGGGCGGCCGCGGCCCCGATGCCCCGGGCGGCGCCGGTGATGATCGCAACGCGATTTTCGGGTGCGTGTGTTGCCATGGTCATTTTCTCCCTGTTTGTGATCGTTTCGTGCTCACTGTCAGGGATGGTAGCCGCACCCGGCCGATCGGGAAACCGGGCACGGGATGTGGGCGGGAGCACCTTCTCCGTAGAGGCGACTTGTCCGCGCAACCACCGTGCGATCCCGCCACCGTTCGCAGCGGACAATGTCGCCTGACGTTCTGTAGGCGGAGGCGACATTGGCGGCTTCCTCGCTGGTCGCCATCGACGTTGGATGCGCCGCCAAGTCGCCGCTACGGGCGGTCCCCGGCGCGAAAACGGGCCAGGACATGCCCGGCCCGCTCAGGAGTTCGGTTGTGACGAGGGCGCTACTCGACGGCGCTGAAGACGGCCGAGGCGTTTTGGCCGCCAAACCCGAAGCCGTTGGCCAGCGCGACCTTGACCTCGCGCTGCCGTGCGACGTTCGGCGTGTAGTCGAGGTCGCACTCCGGATCCGGCGTCTCGAGGTTGATTGTCGGAGGGATGATGCCGTCGCGGATCGCCAGGATGCACGCCAGCGACGACACCGCCCCGGCCGCGCCGAGCAGGTGCCCGAGCATCGACTTGTTCGCCGAGATCGACACCTCGCGAGCGTGGTCGCCGAGGGCATTCTTGATCGCGTTGGTTTCGGCGATATCGCCGATGTTGGTGCTGGTCGCGTGCGCGGCGATGTAGTCGACGTCGTTCGGATCGATCTCCGCGCGCTTCATCGCGCCGGTCATTGCCGCCGTCGCGCCGCGTCCGGTTGGGTCCGGCGCGGTGATGTGGAAGGCGTCGGAGGTGCAGGTGCCGCCGTGCGCGTAGGCGAGCGCGTTCGCGCCGCGCCTGGCGGCGTGCTCCTCGGATTCGAGGATCGCGACCGCCGCTCCCTCTGAAAAGACGAAGCCGTCGCGATCGGCGTCGAAGGGACGGCTGGCCTTTTCGGGCTCGTCGTTGCGCTTCGACAGGGCGCGCATGTTGGACAGGCCGGCGATCGCAACGGGAATGATGCCGGCTTCGGTGCCGCCGGTGATCACCACGTCGGCGTCTCCGCGCTCGATCATATGGACGGCATCGACGAAGGCCTGTACGCCGGCGGCGCAGGCCGCCACTGATGTCACCGTTGGGCCGTGGACGCCGAAGGCGATCGCCACCTGGCACGACGCCATGTTCGGCGCGAACAGCGGGATCAGCAGCGAGCTCACGCGCCTCGGTCCCTTGTGCTCCATCACCCGAACATCATTGGCGATGGTCGGGATACCGCCACCGCCGGTGTTCATCATCACCCCGACACGTTCGCGATTCTCGTCGGTGATCTCCAGATTGGCATCCGCAAGAGCCTCGCGCGATGCTGCCACTGCGAACTGGGCAAACCGGTCCATGCGACGGACCATCTTGGCGTCGATGAATTCCTTCGGCTCGAACCCCGGCACCTCACCGGCGATCTTGACGTCGAGATCCGACGCGTCGAAATGCTCGATGTGCCGGATCCCGGAACGACCTGATGTCATCCCGTCCCAGAAGGCATTCACGCCGATACCGAGCGGGGTAACCGCCCCCAGACCCGTTACGACCGCTCGTGCCACGCAAAGTTCCTTTCCCATCAGAATAATTGTGCATCGTTGCGAGCCCGCGGCAGCGGTGCCGGGGCAGTTTGCCATAGTGTACCGGGAATCGTGCGACACGTGCCGCGCGCGCCAGTAGCTATTGCAGTCCCGAGAGGCCGATGGTCGGCACGCTCCGGTCGATCCGGCGGTTGAGCCCGGCCAGCACGTTGCCCGGGCCCAGCTCGACGAATTGCTCAACCCCCATGCCGATCATCGCGCGCACCGAGTCGGTCCAGCGCACCGGGCTTTCCATGTGCCCCGCCATCTCGGCGCGAAGCTCGGTCGCCGAGGTGATCGGCGCGGCCGAGCCATTGCCGACAATGGGGATCTCCGGGTCGCGCAGCTCGACATCGGCCATCAGCGTGTTGAGCTGCTTCGCCGCGTCGGCCATCAGCGGCGAGTGGGACGCGATGCTGACGCCAAGCCGGGTGACCTTGCGGGCGCCGCGATCCTGGGCGAGGGCGGAAGCGCGCTCCAGCGCCGGTATCTCGCCGGAGATGACCGTCTGCCCGGGGCAGTTTGCGTTGGCGATGCGGATGACCCCGGCGGAGCCGGTCTCGTCGACGACGGCGGCGAGGGCGTCGTCGTCCATGCCGATCACGGCGGCCAT
>CBFGRG010000242.1:0-5600 GCA_965651105.1 uncultured bacterium
ACCAGCTGCTCGCCTCGGGCCTGGCGGCGGAGCCGATGCTGCTGCGAGCCGAGGCGCTGGCCGCGCTGGACCGGCGAGACGATGCGGATGTCGCCTTTTTGGATGCGCGCAGGATCGCCGGGGAGGCTGGTCCCACCGTCCTCCTCTGGCGGGTGGCGGCCGGCCGCTCGCGCCTGTGGCGTGAAGTCGACACCGACCTCGCCGATGCCGAGGCACGCGCCGCCGGCAACCTGGTCGAATCCATTGCCGGCGATCTTTCCCGGCCGAGCCAGTCCGCGTTCCTGAGCGCGGCCGCGGCCTGGGTGCCCGACATCCCCATCGAGCAGCATCCCGCCACCGTCGCGCCAGGCGGGCTCTCGCGCCGCGAGCTCGAGGTGCTCCGCCTCCTGACCGCGGGACGGACAGACAGCGAGATCGCCGACGCGCTGTTCATCAGCCGTCGCACCGCCGCGACGCATGTCCGCCACATCTACGAGAAGCTCGGCATCTCCTCCCGTGCCGAGGCCGCCGCCTGGGCGGTTCGCAACGCCATCGCCTGATCGGAAGCACAGATCCCGCAGAACTCGCACGTTTCCGGAGGTTTGCGATGCCACTTGCAACCCAGCGCGATCCTGCTACACTCAAATTAGCTAAGGCTAAGTTTCTGCCGGAACGGCAGTTTCCACCGGGCCTGCAGCCCGGCCCATGACACGACACTTCAGGAGCAATACATGGCGACCGCCGTCAATCATTCGAACATCATGAGCGCCGCCCTCTCCCGCCGGCGGGCGATTACGCTCGCCGCCGCGGGAGCCGGCCTCCTCGCCCTTCGCCCTGCCCTCAGCCTCGCCCGCCAGGATGGAGACGCCATCCGCGTCACCACGACCGTCGGCATGGTGGCCGACGCCGTCAGCAACGTCGGCGGTGACCGGGTCGATGTCAAGGCGCTGATGGGCCCGGACATCGACCCGCACCTCTACACCCCCGGCGCGAGCGACGTCAATGCGCTGAGCGAGGCGGACATCATCTTCTACGTCGGTCTCGAGCTGGAGGGCCGGATGGGCGATACCCTCGAGGGCGTCTCCCGGATGGACATTCCCACGATCGCCGTCGGCGAGAACGTTCCGGAAGAAGAGCTGCTGGCTTCCCAGCAGTACGAGAACGCGCCAGACCCCCACATCTGGTTCAGCGTGCCGCTTTGGAAGCTCGCCGTGGACGCCGTGCGCGACGCACTTTCCGAGTACTCCCCCGACGATGCCGACACGTTCGAAGCGAACGCCACGGCCTACCAGGAGCAGCTCGACGAGCTCGACGCCTACGTGCGCGAGCAGGCCGAGACGGTGCCCGAGGAGCTGCGCATCCTCATCACCGCCCACGACGCCTTCGGCTACTTCGGCCACGAATACGGCTTCGAGGTCCACGGCATTCAGGGCCTGAGCACGTCGTCCGAAGCCGGCGCCGGGGACATCCAGAACCTGGCGGACTTCATCACCGAGCAAAAGGTCCCGGCGATATACGTCGAGTCGTCGGTTCCGCCGGCGACCATCGAGGCGCTCCAGGAGGCGTGCCGCTCGCGCGGGTGGGACGTCGCCATCGGCGGCGAGCTCTTCTCCGACGCGATGGGCAACGAGGGCACCCCCGAAGGGACCTATATCGGCATGGTCACCCACAACATCGACACGATCGTCGCCGGGCTCACCGGCGATCCGGTCGGGGAGGAAGCGACATGACCCCACTACGCGCACCGATGCAGGGCCCGCCCGCCGTCGATGTCCACCACCTCACCGTCGCCTACCGCGACACGCCAGTGCTGTGGGATGTCGACGTGACGATCCCGCAGGGGACACTGACGGCGATCATCGGGCCGAACGGCGCCGGCAAGAGCACGATGCTCAAGGCGGTGCTCGGGCTGGTGCCGGTCGCCTCCGGATCGATCGAGATCCTTGGCAAGGACGACCCGAGCCAGCGCCGGCTGATCGGCTACGTCCCCCAGCGGGGCAGCGCCGACTGGACCTTCCCGACGAACGCGCTCGACGTCGTCACGATGGGCACCTACGGCCAGCTCGGCTGGTTCCGGCGGCCGGGGAAGGCCGAGCGCGAGCGGGCGATGGACGCGCTGGAGCAGGTCGGCATGGCCGATTTCGCCGACCGGCAGATCAGCCAGCTCTCCGGCGGGCAGCAGCAGCGGGTGTTCCTCGCCCGGGCGCTGGTGCAGGACGCCGAGCTCTACATCATGGACGAGCCCTTCGCCGGGGTCGACGCGCAAACCGAGAAGGCGATCGTGACGCTGCTGCATGCGCTGCGGGAGCGGGGCAAAACGGTGATCGTCGTCCACCACGATCTCGAGTCGGCGCCGGAGTACTTCGACTGGCTGGTGCTGCTCAACGTCCGCCTGATTGCGACCGGTCCGTTCGACGAGACCTTCACGCCGGACAACCTGGCGAAGACCTACGGCGGGTCGATGGGCCTGCTGCGCCGCAGCGCCCTCCTCGCGGGAGCGGCGGACTGATGGAAATCATGACACCGGCGCACCATGTGAAACCGGTAGGCCCGCCCACGGAGGGGCGGGCGCGTCGAGGTTACCGACCATCGATTTCCGCACACACGGAACGCTGTCATTCCGAGCGCAGCGGCGGAGCCACGGAGTCGAGGAATCTCGTGCGCGCGGGGTGCCGTGGATCGAGAGCCGGGGCCCATCACCGAAGAGATTCCTCGGCACGCCGCTGCGCGGCGGCTCGGAATGACATCGAGCGTTGGGACCGGCAATCGATGCGTGTCGCCTTCGCGACTGCCCGCCCACGGAGGGGCGGGCCTACCGGGGCGACGCTGTCCCCGGCCCGGCGAGATGGTGGCATCGAATCTTGTGTCCGCGGATCGAACGCAATCACCAGCGCGATCGCCCGCCCACGGAGGCGCGGGCCTACCACATCTCTCTTACATCGATCGAAAGTCACTCGGTAATGGAAACGCTACACGACCTGATCTTTGACTACACCCTTCGCAATGTCGCACTCGGCGCGACGCTGCTCGGCATCGTCTCCGGCGTGCTCGGCTCGTTCGCCGTGCTCCGCCGCCAGGCACTGATCGGCGACGCCCTCGCCCACGCCGCCCTGCCGGGCATCGCGATCGCCTTCCTGCTCACCGGCTCCCGCGAGACGATCGTGCTCCTGCTCGGCGCCGGCATCGCGGGGTGGATCGGCGCGCTCATCTTCCAGCGCATCGTCCACGACACCGTCCTCAGCGAGGACACCGCCCTCGGCGTCGTGCTCAGCGTCTTCTTCGGATTCGGCATCCTGCTGCTGAAGATCATCCAGAACCGCAGCGACGCCACGCAGGCCGGGCTCGACCGCTACCTCTTCGGCCAGGCGGCGGCACTGGTCGCGCGCAACGTGATCACCTTCGCCATTCTCGGCGCGATCGCGCTGGTGGCCCTCGCGCTGTTCTACAAGGAATTCAAGCTGCTCTCGTTCGACCCCGCCTTCGCAGCCAGCCTCGGGCTGCCGGTGCGCGCACTCGACGTCCTGCTGACCACGCTGCTCGTGATCGCGATCATGATCGGCCTGCAGACGGTTGGCGTGGTGCTGATGGCGGCGATGGTAATCGGTCCCGGCGCGGCGGCGCGGCAGTGGACCGACCGGCTGCCCGTGATGCTGGCGCTCGCCGGCTTCTTCGGCGGGCTCGCCGGGGTGACCGGCGCGGTGATCAGCGTCCAGGCGGCGCGGCTGCCGACCGGCCCGATGATCATTCTCGCGCTGACCGCGATCGTGCTCGCCTCGCTCGCGCTGGCGCCACGCCACGGGCTGCTGCCGGAGGCGATTCGCCGGCGTCGCCACCGCCAGTCGCTGATCGCGCCCGAGCTGCCCGGAGGAGGGATCGCACGATGACCCCAACTACCGCCATCCTCCTCACCGGCATTCTCTGCGCGGCGGCCTGCGCGCTGCCCGGCACCTTCCTGGTGCTGCGACGCATGGCGATGATGACCGACGCGATCAGCCACGCGATCCTGCCGGGGCTGGTGGCGGGATACGTCCTCGCCAGCGGTCCCAACCTGCTCACCGGCACGCTCGGCGCGGTTGCCGCGGCGATCGTCACCGTCACCCTCGTCGAGGCGCTCCAGCGCACCAGCTGGCTCGATGGCGGCGCGGCGATGGGCATCGTCTTCCCGGCGATGTTCGCGCTCGGCACGGTGATGGTGTCGCGGTGGTTCGCCAACGTCCACCTCGACACCGACGCGATCCTCTACGGCAACATCGAGTTCGCCTTCTTCGATCGCCTCGTCATCGCTGGGCGTGACCTCGGGCCGCGCTCGATCTGGGTGATGTGCGCGCTGCTGGTGATCAACATCGCGCTGCTGGGTTTCCTTTACAAGGAGATGAAGATCACGACGTTCGACCCGGGCATGGCGGCGATGCTGGGCTTCA
Source organism: uncultured bacterium (assembly GCA_965651105.1). Lineage (GTDB taxonomy): Bacteria > Chloroflexota > Chloroflexia > Thermomicrobiales > UBA6265 > JACCVC01. Next base: position 4,401 of record CBFGRG010000242.1, read on the forward strand.
CACCGGCGGTCGTCCACTACGTGCTGATGCTGGCGCTGTCGATCACGACGGTCGGCGCGTTCACGGCGGTTGGGGCGATCCTCGTCGTGGCGCTGGTGATCGTGCCGGCGGCGACGGCGCGGCTGCTGACCGACCGGCTGCCGGTGATGATCGGGCTGTCGGTGGTGATCGGCGCGGCGTCGGCGTGGACCGGCTACGAGCTGGCGCTGTGGCTGGACACGTCGGTGTCCGGCGCGATGGTAACGATGCTCGGGGCGTTCTTCGGGACGGCGCTGCTGCTTTCGCCGTCGCACGGGCTGGTGGCGCGAGCGTTGCGGCACCAGGCCAACGCGCGCCGGTTCGCGGTCGACCTGCTGGTGGCGCACCTGGCGCACCACGAGGGGGTCGAGCACACCGCCGCCAACGCCGGTGCGGCGCTGCGGTGGGGGCCTGACCAGTCGGCCCGCGTCGTCGGCCGGGCCGTTTCGGGCGGCTACGTCGCCTCGCGGGACGGCCGCCTCGCCCTCACGGAGCGAGGACAGGAGCGCGCCGCGACGCTGGCGTAACGCCCGGAATCGACCCGCAGAGGAAGTCTCGACCGTGCTCGACAGTGTCTGCCAGCACGCTGGGTAGGTGCGGTCGAGACTTCCCGCGCCGCAGGCGCATCCCACCACCAGCGATCGCCTGACCCACCAGCGTCGCATCGTTCGACGGATGCGGCCCGTGGCGCACCTGTCGTGGCGGCGACCGGAACGATTTTCCCTGATAAGATGCGGCAATTCGTCCCATCGATTCCAGAGGAAGGTCGCCCGTGAGCAGCTCCACCGAATACCGCTACAACCGCCTGACCTGGCCGGAGATGAACGACGCGATCGGGCGCCAGCCGGTCGTGATCCTGCCAACCGGCTCGACCGAGCAGCACGGCCGCCACCTGCCGCTCGATGTCGACCTCTTCCTGACCGAATCGGTCTGCCACGAGGTCGGCCGCCGCGCCGGGGGCAATGTGCTCGTGCTGCCGCCGATCCCCTACGGGCTCAACCGGCACCACATCGACTTCCCCGGCACGATCCACGTCGAGCCCGAAACCTGGATCGCGTTCTGCCTCAACGTGACCAAGAGCGTTGCCTACCACGGCTTCGAGAAAATCCTGCTGATCAACGGTCACGGGTCCAACGTGCCAATGATCGATCTCGTCGCCCGCCGCACGACGTGGGAGACCGA
>CBFGRG010000243.1:0-5592 GCA_965651105.1 uncultured bacterium
CAGGCAAAACCTCGTACGGGAGAGGCTTGTCCCCTCCCCGATTGGCCGCCCGCAGGGTAACCAGGGCGGCCACAAGGGCCGCCCGTACGAACGCTGGTTTTGGCAACCGATCGCCCGGAATCCCCAGCACCTGCACCGGAGGTTGAGATTTGTCAGCCCAACCCACCCCACCAGGCGCGCCGAGCGCGTCGCTCATGCCGATCGGCAAGGTCGTCGAACGGCTGCGCAAGCACTACCCAGACGTCACGCCATCGAGCCTTCGCTTCCTCGAGCGCGAGGGGCTGATCGAGCCGACCCGCACCCCCGGCGGGCACCGGCTCTACTCGGACGCCGACGTTCGGCGCATCGCCCAGATCAAGGAGTGGCAGGCGCAGCGACTCTCGCTGGAGGAGATCGAGAAACGGCTCCGCCAGCGAGACGCCCTTCCCGACCCGGCCGACATCTCGCGGCGCTTTCTCGATGAGGTGCTGGCCGGGGACGGCGCCGCCGCGATGGCCACAATCCTCAACGCCGACGAGCTCGGCATGCCGCTGGCGGATGTGTTCGCCGAGGTGATCGAGCCGGCCTTGATCGAGGTGGGCGATCGCTGGGAACACGGCACCCTGCTGGTCGCCCAGGAGAAGACGGTGTCGGAGCTGGTGCGCGATCTCATCGCCGAGCTCTCGATTCGCCACCTCAGGGCCAACCCTCGCGCACCGGTGGTGGTCGCCGCCTGCGTCGCCGGAGAGCACCACGAGCTGGGCCTGCGCATGCTGGTCGGGCTGCTCCGAGCTGACGGGTACCACATGCAGTACCTCGGGGCCGATGTCGACAGCGAATTCCTGGCCGACGCGATCCGGCTGCACCAACCGGCCGCGGTCTTGCTCTCGGCCCGCTTCCCGTCGAGCGAGCCGGCGCTGGCCGAGGCGATCGCGGCGGTCCGATCGGTGGCTGGGGAATCGACGGCGGTCGTCGTCGGCGGGCGTCTTGCGGTCGAGCGCGAGCATCGTATCGCCGCGCTCGGCGCCATTCCGATCGCCAGCGACCGGCTCCTCGACGCGCTGGCGACCCTCCATGATGTACTGCCGCCGCTCGCACCCGAGCGAGAGGCGAGCTGATGCGCATCTGGGACGTGCCGCCGGCGCGCCTTTGCCGCCAGCACCTGCTGGGCGAGCACCGCGAGCTGCATGGCCTGTGGAACATCCTCACCCAGGGCAAGATTGGGTACCGGCAACACCCCGAGACGCGCCGGTGGGAAGGGAAGCTGGCCGCGCTCTACCGCCGCCACGAGGCGCTCGTCGCCGAGATGGAACGGCGCGGCTACAACCACGGCACGCCGCTCGACCCCGCCCTCGCCACCGGCGATGCGGTCCAGACAGACTTCGTCGACCCGATCGAGAGGCAATACGCCCTGCTGCGCGAGAAAGGATGCGGCTGCGATACCACGGTGTCGGGTTGACCGACGCCCTTCCGGCGGCGACGATGGGGCAGACCTGACCTGACTGTCGCGGAAGGATGCCTATGCCCACCACCGCCGACCCGTCGTCCATCACAGATTGGGGGCCGCTGGCCGCGCGCCTCGCGGCCATCCCGGAGGGGATGCGCCTCGGGCTCGCCGCCCGCCATCTCGACTCCGGCAGCACGCTCGATCACGACGCCGACCGGACCGTGACCGCCGCCAGCACGATCAAGACGCTGATCCTCACAGCCGTGGCGCGCGCGCTCGATGCCGGCGACCTCACGCTCGACACCGAGATCGAGGTTCGTGACGAGTGGCGGATCGGTGGCACCGGCGTGGTCAACTGGCTGCATCGCGGCATCTCACTGCCGGTCGAAGATCACGCCTGGCTGATGATCGCCATCTCCGACAACACGACGTCGAACGCGCTGATCGAGACGATCGGGCTGTCAACGATCCAGGAGACCGCTACCAAGCTCGGCGTGCCGTCGCTCCACCTCGGGCGCCGCTTCTACGGCTACCTGCCGGAGGGCGAAACCAACATCAACACGGTCTCCGCTCGGGGCCTGACCGACCTGCTCACCGGCATCTGGCGCGACGAGGTCGCCTCGCCGGAGCGCTGCGCCTGGATGCGAAAGCTCCACGCTGACCAGCAACATCGCGACCGGCTGGCGCGCCACCTGCCCGATGGCGTGAGCTACGCCGGCAAGACCGGTACGGTCGATGGCATCTCGCACGATATCGGCGTCATCTCCGGGCCGAATGGCGCAATCGCCGTCTCGGCGCTGATCGAGAGTACGTGCGACCATTACGAAGACGACGTTTTCCTCGGCGAGATCGGCACGGCCGTCGCGGAGATCGTGTCGTGACGGTCCTGCCGGGGTTCGAAAAGACGACGAACTGACTGGCACCTTCTTCAACCGTGTACGGGCCGGGCTTGTCCCGGCCCCCCTGAGGGAGCCCACAAGGGGCTCCCGTACGTGAGCAGGCGGTTGCCGCCGCCTCCACCCCGAACCGGGAGGATCCACATCATGCGCATTACCGGCGTCCAGACCTTCATCGTCGGCAACCCGTGGAAGAACTGGCTGTTCGTGCGGCTGGAAACCGACCAGGATGGCCTCTACGGCATCGGCGAGGGCACGCTCAACGCCTTCGCGAAATCGGCCGAGGCGATCATCCACGAGCTGACGCCGCGCTTCGTCGGCACCGACCCGTTTCAGGTCGAGACGATCATTCAGCGCATGACCCGCGACCTCTACTCCGAGGGCGGCCAGCTCCACATGAACGCCGTCGCCGCGATCGAGGTCGCCTGCTGGGACATCATCGGCAAGGTCACCGGCCGGCCGATCTACGACCTCATCGGCGGCCGCTACCACGAGTCGCTGCCAGCCTACGCCAACGGCTGGTACGCCGGGCCCCGCACCCCGGAATCGTTCGCCGAGCGCGCCCGACAGGTGGTCGATCGCGGTTACAGGGCGCTCAAGTTCGACCCGTTCGGCGCGAACTGGCGCTCGATGACGCTGCCCGAGCGGCACCTCTCGGTCGACATCGTCCGCGCCGTGCGCGAGGAGGTCGGTCCCGACGTCGAATTGATGATCGAGGTACACAGCCGCTTCAGCGTCGCCGAGGCGGTGTACGTCGGCGAGCAGATGGCCGAGTTCGAGCCGACCTGGTTCGAAGAGCCGACCGCGCACCAGAACATCGCCAGCACCGTCGAGGTGGCGCGCAAGCTGACCATCCCGGTCGCAACCGGTGAGAGCTTTTCCAGCCCGCAGCAGTTCGCCGATCTCCTCAAGCACGACGCGGTGCACATCCTCCAGCCGGAACCGGGCAGCATGGGCGGTATCTGGCGCACCCGTCAGGTGGCGGCGATGGCCGACGCTCACTACGGCGTCGTTGCCCCGCATAACGCGCAGGGCCCGATCTCGACCGCGACGTGCATCCAGATCGGCGCGGCGACGCCGAACCTGCTGGTGCAGGAGATCTTTGACGAGTTCAATGTCGAGTGGGAACGCGACCTGGTCGACCATCACGCCGAGGTCGTCAACGGTCGCATCTCGATCCCGGATCGTCCGGGCCTGGGGGTCGATCTCAACTGGGCGGAGCTGGAGAAGCATCCCTACGAGATTACGAACTTCCTGCCGCTGTTCGCTCAGGGCTGGGAGCGCCGCGAGGGTGAGCGCGCTCCGGAGGCCGATCCAGACGTCGAGAAGACCGGCGCCTGAACGCGCCAAGGAACCTGAAGCTCGCGAGAATGTGCAAACGAAACACCCGGGCAGGACGGAGCTATCCTGCCCGGGTGTAGCCATCACGGTCCGAACGCGCACCCATCGCATTCGAACCACCCTCCTTACCATAAACTGCAGACCGCGTGCCATCAATATCCCCCACCAGATCCGCACCAGCACCAGATGCGGAGCAACGGGCCCGTCCGGGCCATGAAGCGATGCGCCTCGGCTGCTATAGCTGCTACACTGAACGGTCCACCGGGTCCCTTTTCTATTCGTCGTTCACATATCTCACACATTTCCAGGTCTCGCGTTCCGTGTACAGAGTGGCCTCGCGCAGCCACTCGCTCACGGCGTTGTGCACAACCGTCCGAGGAGTCTCCAATACATGTCGCTGACGCTCAGCACCGCTCGGGACCCAGCACCGACGTCCGGCACAACCATGTCGTTCACGTCGATGATTGAACAGTACGGCGCAGATCTCTATCGATTTGCGTGGTCATTGACGCGTACGCCGCACGATGCGGACGACGTCTATCAGGAAACGATGCTCAAGGCGTTCAAGGCGTGGCGAAAGCTGCCGAGCGATGCGAACCATCGCGCGTGGCTCTTCCGAATCGCCTCGAACACCTGGATCAGCGATCGCCGCAAGCAGCAGCGCGTCCACCAGTTCGGCGACGACCAGCCCGACCTGCCGTCGCACGAGCCGGACACCGCCCGACAGATCGTTGCCGGCGAGACGCTCGAGAATGTCACCGACGCGATCGAGCAGCTCCCGCCGAAACAGCGCACGGCCCTGGTCTTGCGGAAATACCATGACATGGGTTACGAGGAGATCGGTCAGGTGATCGACGCCTCTCCCGAAGCCGCCCGCGCAAACGTTTACGAAGCGCTGCGCAAGTTGCGTGGCCAATTCGCTACCGCCCTGGTCGACTAGAAGGACCATGTACCGATGACGCCGTCCACCACACATCAGCACATGAACCCCGCGGGGTCGATCGGCGCCGCCATCGCCGATGCCGACGACCCCTGCGAGGTTGTCGAGGAAGCCATCCCCGCGCTCGTGATCGGTGACCTCACCGCCGCCGACGAGCAGGCCATCGAAGCGCATGTCGAGCAGTGCCGCTCGTGTTCGACGCTGCTCTCCGACTGCTCGTCGTGCATGGATATGCTGGAACCTCCGGGGGAGTGTGCCACTCACGGAGTCCCCGACTGCTCCGTCGCCCTGGGGCTTCGGCGCGGACGGTACGGCCTGATGGAGAGCCCCCTCGGCGAGCTGATGATCGTCGTCACGGATGAGGGCGTCGCCGACATCGGCTACCTGGTCAATCACCACCGAGACGAGATTTTCTCCGAGCTGGAAGATCGCGGAATTCTCGCCCTGGAAGGCACCAGCCAGATCGATCCGGTGCGCGATCAGCTGCGGGACTATTTTGCCCACCAGCGCAAGGACTTCACGCTGCCGGTCGACCTGTTTGGCGTCACCCCGTTCACCCGCGACGTGCTGCGCGCAACGATCGACGTCCCCTTTGGCGAGGTGCGCACCTATCAGGGCATCGCCAGCGCCATCGGCCGCCCGTCGGCGTCCCGGGCGGTCGGCAACGCGCTCGGCCGCAATCCGGTACCGGTGATCGTGCCATGCCACCGAGTCATCCGCTCTGACGGCTCGATGGGGTGGTACACCGGAGGCGCTCATATCAAGGAGCGCCTCCTCGAGATCGAAGGCGTTCGCTTCGCCGCTCTCTCCCAGGCCCAGCCAGCCCTTCCCGGCCTCCGACCCTGACCTCGCGCCATTTGCGCGGGGTTTGCCGTATGCGATGGAATTCAGGAGTACGGCCGCCCGGGCAGGACGTTTCGACAGGACGACGCAGGAACCCAACTCAGTCCGCAACGACGATCAAGTCAAAACCGTCACTCCTCGACACG
>CBFGRG010000244.1:0-5589 GCA_965651105.1 uncultured bacterium
CCTGTGGCGGCTGTTCATCCCGGGCCGCCACAGGGGCGGCACTACACGGCGATCAATCCGGATTCAGTGGCGTACCCGCCCACCTCGGGCTCAGAGGGGTAGGTATTCTTGCGGAAGTATTGGCCTGCCGCCACCCCTTGGCGCCGAGGAGCCCCGTATGGTGCGGAAACCGGTCTCCGCTTGGCCGACGCGCAGCGGGCAGCGATCACCGAGGAAGGTCGCATCGTTCCGGCACCTTCGTGCGTACGTACGCCGCTTCCCAAAAAATACCTACCCCTGTGAGCCCACCTCGGGGGGGTCTACGGGTTGGCATCCGGTGCGTCGGTGTCATCGGTGCTCGATCGGGGAATGGCAAGACGAGAGAGGACCGGCAGGTGGTCCGAGCCGGTGTCGTCGCCAACCCACGTCGCCAGCGACCGGATGTCCGGGGTGTGCCAGACGTAGTCCAGCCGGAACAGCGGCGGCGTCTTCACCCGCACCTTCCGCCGCACGCCCCGCTCCAGCCGTACCGGGAAGGTCCGCTCCGGACCCTCGCCCGACTCCTCGAAGGCATCCAGCAACCCCCGCTCGCGCAACCGGGCGTAGATGCTCGTATCCGGACGGACGTTGAAATCGCCCAGCAACACCGCCGGCGATGCCTCCAGCGCCAGATCGGCCAACCGCAGGAGCTGCCGCTGCAACGCGAAGGGGATGTCGAGCGTCCGGCCCCGCAATTTCGGCGGTCGCGGATGCGCCACCAGCATCGTCAGGTCCTCGCCCTCGATGTCGATCTCGACCAGCGCGTCCGGCCGGCCGCTGGCGATCTCCAGCACCTGGCTGTCGCGCAGCGGGTAGCGGCTGAACACGCCGCGCCCCTCGTAGCTGTCGCCGAACGTGAACCGGTACGGCCAGGTGTCATCGAGCGCGCGTGCGAGCGCGTCGGCCTGCCGCCGGTTCAGCTCCTCCAGCGCCACGACGTCCGGCGCCATATCGCGAATCGCCGCCACCAACTTGTCGTCCGGCGCCATGTCATTGCCGACGTTCATCGTCGCCACGCTCACCACCACCGGCAGCGACAGCGACGTCTCCTCCTGACGCATTGCTGTTCCCAACACTGGCCGGCTCCGGGCCGACCCAGCGCTTCAAGCGGCGATAGAGCTCCTCCGCCCCAACCACCGGCTCCTCCCCGAGCGACAGCTCGGGCGGATAGAGCAGGAATGGCCGCGTCTGGTCGCCACCGAGGCCACCGTGCGAGCCAACCAGCTCCTCGAATGCCGGGATCTCCCCAGTCTCCGGATTATACGCACTGTGCACGAGCAGATCGGGGACATCCGCGAAGCCATCGGTGCGCCGAATGTGCGCCAATGCCCGAGGTCCGTAGCTTGCCAACGGATCGTCGCCGATGACCTGCCCTGTCTTGACCACCACCAGCCCCTTCGGCCCCAGCACCACGCTGCCGCGGTCGGCGGTGCGCACCAGCACCCAGCCGATCCCCTCGTGCTCGAGCAGCGTCGACACCAGGTGCGGGTGCAACCCTTCGATCTCCTCCAGCGTCAGCCGCCGGCCCCACCCGGTGAGATACACCAGCCCCAGCGAGCCCGACGCCAGCACCAGCACCCGGCCGTCGTCGTAGACCGGCGGCGGGGGCGGCGGCAATCGCTTGCGCCGCAGGCGCCGCGACCGTCCCGGTTGCGGCCCGAGCTGGACCTCGCCATCGCGCAACCGCCGCCGCAGCGACCGTGACACCAGCGACTCCGGCCGCCCCTCCGACAGGAGCTCGGTCAGCAGCGCGCTCACCGTGTGCCAGCCCTCGTCGGTCTCGAAATCGCCGGAGACAGCATGTGCATCGACGTCGCTCGCCTCCCGCGCGATCGCCTCCTCGACGACATCGCGCAACGAGACGCCCCAGCGCTGCTTGAACGTCGCTCCCTGGGTCTGACCGTGATCCGACAACACCACGAATCGGTAGGGGCGGGCAGCGCTCTCCGCGGCCAGCTCGAGACGGTGGATGTCGCGGTCGAGATCGCGAAGCACCCGCAGCGCATCGTGCCGGGCGACACCCGAGTGATGCGCCACCTCGTCGTAGGCCACCCACATCCCGTAGATCGGCGAGACACCACGCGTGAGGTCGCCGGCCACGGCGAAGGTGGTCAGCTCGCGCAGCACGCTCGTGGTCGCCGCCCGCAGGAACGGGTAGATGCCGAATCGCGGGACCCGCGGACGCTGGTTGGTGACCAGCTGCCAGATCGCCGCCGCGATCTCGCGGACGACATCGGCCACGAACAGCGCCAGCGTGCGCGCGACGTTGTAGGGGTTCGTGTAAAAGAGCGCGTAGTGGCGCGAGGGGGAGGTGCTGGCCGCGCGGACGGTCGAAAACGTCAGGAACGAATCGGGCGCATCCCCGGAAACGAGGTTGCCGCGACTGGCGCCCGTACCGGCGAGCAGGCCCTGCCCGGTGGAGTGGCGCGCCTCGATCCACTCGCTGTCCCGCGCGGAGTTGGAAACGATCACCCGCCGCAGCTCGCGGTCGTACCAGCGAAAGGCCGGGATGTTGGCGTTGGACCCGAGCAGGATGCCCGCCTGGCTCGCCGATGTCTGCGACGAGAGGTCCGGCTCCCATTCGGTCAGCACATGCGAGCCTTCCGCCAGCCAGCGCTCCATCGTCGGGGCGTACCCCTTCGCGATCGCCTCGCGCAGCACCGGCTCCGAAAGCCCGTCGATTTCGAGAAACACAATGCCCGGCTGGGAGGTGACGATCTGCCCTTCACGGCGGATGCGGGCTCGCATCGGCTCCAGTGCATATCGACGCCAGGCGCCGTCGTCGCTGATCGCCAGCAGCGATCCGAGCAGTGTCGCCAGGGCGGCCAGCGCCATCGCCAGCAGCAGGGCAGGGCCCCACCCGTGGATGTCCCACCCCGGCAGGGCGGTGTCGAGCGCCAGCACGGCGCCAGCGTTGAGCGCGAACGAAACGAGCGGGAAGAGAATGGGGCGCAGGCGCACGGCAAGGCGAATCAGCGCCGGCATCACGAAGGCGTTGATCGCAGCCAGTGCCACGATGCCGATGAAGGCATCGCGAAAGTTCTCGATCTCGACCGTCTGGAACCACCCCGCCGCGATCACCAGCAGCAGGGCCTGGAGCGCCCAGACCACCGTGTGCTGGATCAGCGTGATCGTGGTGCGGGTGAGCGCATGGTGCATGGGCAGCTACCCGAGGCGCGGCCCCTGCCGCGAGCCCCGGACTTCCTCCTCGAGGTCGCGAATGATGCCGCGCAGCTTCCAGCCGATCGCGATGAGCAGAACCCCCAGCACGACCAGCCACGCGCCGGTCATCAACCCAAGCACGGCCGCGCCGGCACGAGGAAAGACGATGAAGCCAAGCCCGACGACGGCAGTGGCGACGCCGGTGGCGATCACCAGCCATTCGTTGGCCAGTTCCTCGCGCAGCCGGATCGCCTGGTACACCAGCGTGATGCCATAGGTGAGGAAGCTGGCGCCGATGAAGATCATCAGCCCGAACGCGCCGATCCCCGGCCACGCGAGGATGCCGATTCCGGCGATCACGGCGAGCACGCCAAGCAGCGCGTCAGTCCACCACTCGGGCTGGTGGCCGCGCCCGAGGAACCCGACCCAGATCTCGATCATGCCGTCGAGAAGGAGGAAGACGCCCATGATGGTGACGATCACGAACACCGTGATGTCGGGCCAGGCGAGGGAGATCAGGCCGAGGACGATCGCAAACAGCCCCCGCAGGATCAGCACCCACCAGCTTCGCAGGAAGATATCGAGCATTGCGCGTATCGGCTCCGGAATCGATCGAATCTCTCAGGTCGCTAGCGTACCAGACCCTGCCCGATGGAACCGATGGATCGGTGACGGGGATCAACCCAACTGCGACGACCCTGACGGCGAATTCGCCTGGCTGTACCCCGATCAGAGCGCCGCGAGCCCCGTCACCACCGAGACGCTCCCCGTCACCAGCAGCAGCGCCAGCGTCGCCCGGCGGAAGGCAACCGGCGACACCAGCGGCACCAGCCGAATCCCGACCAGGCGCCCCAGCAGCGCGACCGGAGCCAGCGCGATGGCCAGCCGCAGGTCGTCGCCGCTGACTGCCCCCTGACCGACCAGCGCCGGCAGCCCCACGAGATCCGTGAGGACGAAGAATGTCGCCGCCGTTCCACGAAACGTCAGCTTGTCCACACCCGTCACCGTGAAGAACAGCACCAGCGGCGGTCCCGTCATCCCTGTCGAGTTCGATCCGATTCCGCACAGGAGCCCCACCACCGGGGACATCCACGGCCGCTCCTGCAGCGCCACCGGTCGCCACGTCAGCAGCAGCGCCGCCAGCGCGAAGACGATCACCCCCGCCAGCGCCTTGATGATGGCCGGATCCAGCACCTGCAGCAGCCATCCGCCAACGAACAACCCGACCAGCGCCGGCGGCACCATCGTCACGATTCGCCGCCACGAGATCTCGTGCCACGCGTGGACGATCACCACCCACGTCGTGCCCAGTGTGATGACCTTGAGCAGGGCGATCACCGTCGACGGCTCGTAGATCAGCAGCATCAGCGGGATCGCGACGATCCCCAGGCCGAACCCGGCCAGCCCCGAAACGATCGCCGCCCCGGCGATGACGACGCAGGCGAGCAGGAACACGGGATCGATCATCATCCGAGCCCGCCCAGCCCCGTGACGATGCTGCTGATCGCGATCAGGAACAGCAGCGCGATCACCAGCGCCCGAAACCGCTCCGCCGACACGTGCCGCGCCAGCCACAGCCCACCAAGCCGCCCTGCGATCGCCGCCGGCAGGAACATCGCCGTGAACAGCACGTCATCGATCGAGATCGCCCCCTGCGCCAGGAGGGTTGGCAACCCCACCAGCTCGACGACGAGGAAGAGCGACAGCGTCGTCGCCCTGAAGACATCCTTCGGGAACCGCCGGCCGGTGAAGTAGACGACTACCGCCGGCGCCAGCAGTCCGGTTGCGTTGCCCATCACGCCGGTGAGGAACCCGACCAGCGAGGTCGCCCAGATCGTGTCGCGCGCGATCAGGATCGGCCGCACCACGAGGGTGATCGCGGAGATCAACACCAGCACGCCCACAAAAAGCTGGATCGCCGCCGGGCTGGCGCTGGCGAGGATGTATCCACCCAGCACCAGCCCCACCAGCGCGGCCGGCAGGATCCGAAGGATGGTGCTCCATCTCGTCGCACGCCAGATCGAGACCAGCACGATCCACCCCGTGCCCGCGCCAACCACCTTCGACAGCGTCACCGTTGCCGCCGGCGACAGCACCAGCAGCAACGTCGGCACCGCGATCGTGCCGAACCCGAATCCGGCCACGGCCGAGATCGCCGTGGTGAAAAGCACGATCAGCGCAACGAGAACGATGGTGCCGGTGTCGTAGGGGATATCGATCAGCGCCGGGAAGGTCATGGGGCGACCAGTCGCAGCAGACCAGAGACAGCTCGCCCCAATTCAACGTCACTCCGATCTTGCCGAGGAGTGACGCCCATTTCAGGGCCGTCCGTATTTGCACCGCCCATGCAATCGATCAAAACGCCGGCCCCGTCGCGTCGCTGCCGGGCGCGAACGCCTGCCACGCGTA
>CBFGRG010000245.1:0-5570 GCA_965651105.1 uncultured bacterium
GTATATCCCGATTCCGTGCGATACGGAACACGGACGCACCGCTATGGACCAGGCGGGCTCGTCGCCGGCGGGGATGCCATAACCCGGATCGGATACGACTGCTCGCCGGTTCCGCCTGCTCGGGCGGTCGCTCGTGTGTCCTGAAGTGTCCGTACGAGACAGCGTATACTACTCGCTGACGTGCCGGCTTCCGCGCCCGTCGGTCGGCCCGCTCCGGCACCGGGCATCGACCGGCGCAAGGAGACCCCCACCCATGGGCCAGGCAATGCCGATGACCTCAACCGTACCCACCGCCGAGCGTCTGCTGAAGATCCGTGGCGGAAATGTCCTGCGCGGCGAGGTCCTCATCAGCGGCGCGAAAAACGCCGCGTTGAAGGCCATGGCGGCCACCCTGCTGACATCCGACGAGGTCGTGCTCAACAACGTGCCGATGCTCGCCGATGTGCTCTCGATGGCCGACCTGCTGCGCGCGTTCGGCGCCGAGGTCGAGGTCGATCGCAAGCTTGGCCGTGTCCAGGTGCGCGCCCAGGAAATCACCAGCACCACCGCGCCCCCGCACCTCTTCCGTCCGACCCGCGCCTCTGTCGTCGCCGCCGGTCCGATGCTGGCGCGCTGTGGCGAGGTGTCGTTCTTCATGCCCGGCGGCGACCAGATCGGGCGGCGGCCGATCGATGTCCATCTTCGCGGTTTTCAGCGCATGGGCACGGTCATCGAGCACCGTGACGATCAGGTGATCGCTACCGGCGGCAAGCTGCGCGGCGCGCGCATCTACATGGACTACCCGAGCCATACCGGCACCGAGAACCTGCTGATGGCCGCCACCCTCGCGGTTGGCAAGACCGTGATCGTCAACGCATCGGCCGAGCCGGAAGTCGTCTGGCTCGGTCAGTTGCTCAACCGGATGGGTGCGCGGATCAGCGGGCTCGGATCTCCGATCGTCACGATCGACGGCGTCGAGCGGCTTCACGGCGTCTCCGACTACATCCCGCCGGACCGCCTCGAAGCCGGATCGTTCGCCATCGCCGCGATCATGACCGGCGGCGAGCTGATGCTGCGCGATGTGCGCGAGGCTCACATGCTGCCGCTGACCGAGAAGCTGGCGGAGGTTGGCGGCGAGGTTTGGCACAGCAACGACACGATGCTGGTCCGCCGGAGCGGCAACGGCCTCAGGGCAGTCGACATCCAGACCCTCCCGTTTCCGGGGTTCCCGACAGACATGCAGGCGCCGTTCACGGCCCTACTGACCCAGTGTGAGGGTGTTTCCCGCGTTCATGAGCGAGTCTACGAGGACCGCCTGCGCTACACCACCGAGCTCCTGAAGATGGGGGCGGATATCCGCGTCGAGCGGATCGGCCGGACCGGCGAGCTGTTTGCCGCCTCGGCCGACGTGCACGGCCCGACGGTGTTGCGCGGCGCGCGCGTGGAGGCGATCGATATTCGCGCCGCGGTGTGCATGGTCCTCGCCGGCCTGGTGGCCGAGGGGGAGACCGAGCTGGAGGAGGTCTATCACATCGATCGCGGCTACGAGAACTTTGTTGCCAAGCTCACCGCCATCGGTGGCGACGTCGAGGATACCGATCCCCAACTGTAATCGCGTCGGCCCGCGTCAAATCCTGATCGATCGCCCGCGGAGAAGCGACCGGCACGACCTGACAGAAGGCAATCGAGCCGTTCTCCTTGTACGTACGACGGCATCGTGGGATCATATGGCAAGGTAGTGCCGTTCGCGGGAATCTCCCGCCATGACAGGGGACAGGCCCGGTGTCATCCCGCATCTTGATCGTCGAGGACCAGGAAGATGTCGCCCAACTCATCGACATCGTCCTCAAAAACGAAGGCTACACCGTCGCCATCGCCCGAGATGGCGCGCAGGGCCTGATGCTCGCGCGTGACTGGAAGCCCGACCTCATCCTGATGGACATCATGCTTCCCGGCGTCGATGGCGGCAAGCTCATCTCCCGCCTGCGCAAGGAGGCCGAAACGCGCGAGCTGCCCATCGTCGCGATGTCTGCCAGCAGGACCTTGCGCGATCGCACGCCGGAGCTCGAGGCCGATGCGCTGCTGGCGAAGCCGTTCGACGTCGACGCCCTGCTCGTGCAGGTGCAGTTCCTGCTTTCACGGGAGCGGGGGGACGACGAATCGTGACATCGCGGCCACCGGCTGCGCGTTCCCACACCCCAAATCGCGACCACCACGTACTGGTAGTGATCCCCACCTACAACGAGCGCGAGAACCTGCCCGAGATCGTGACACAGGTACTCGATCTCGGGCCTGGATATGGCGTGCTTGTCGTTGACGACAATTCGCCCGATGGTACCGGGGCCATCGCTGACGAGCTGGCCGCTCGGCATCCCGGCCGCGTCGACGTGCTGCACCGCCCCTCCAAGGAGGGGCTCGGCCGTGCCTACATTGCCGGGTTCCAGCGGGCGCTGGCGACCGGGGCACCTCTGATCGCGCAGATGGACGCAGATTTCTCGCACCGCCCCGAAGACCTGGCGACGATGGTCGCGGCGCTGACGGACGATGTCGACCTCGTGCTTGGCAGTCGGTACATCCCCGGCGGGGCAACCGAGGGCTGGCCGTGGCATCGCAAGCTGATCAGCCGCGCCGGGGGGATCTATGCGGGCCTGGTGCTGGGAATGCCTATCCGCGACCTGACCGGCGGGTTCAAGGTCTGGCGGCGAGAGCTGCTGGAAGCGATCGACCTGCCGTACATTACCTCGGACGGCTACAGCTTCCAGGTGGAAACCACGTACCGGGCGGCGAAACGTGGCGCGCGCATCGTGCAGGTGCCAATCCTGTTTCATGATCGCGTCGCCGGCAAGTCGAAGCTTTCCCGCCGGGTCGTCTTCGAGGCGATCATCAAGATCTGGCAGTTCCGCCTGAAAGGGTCGTAGGGGAGATCTTCCGCTTGTCAGTGGGTGGGCTCGTGCATGTCGACGGCGTAGCCCCTATGCCCGATGGCGCACCATCTCTTCGACGATGGCGCGGATGCGCTGCTCGAAATGGCAGACATCGAACTGTTCCGCATGCGCCATGATCGCATTGCTGTCCCAGGTCCTGCGCGTCACCTCGCGCATCGCCGCCGCCAGTGCACCGACGTCGCCGACCGGTACCAGCAACCCCGTCTCGCCGTGACGGACGGTCTCCAGCGCCCCGCCGCCGGATGCCGCGATCACTGGTCGTCCCGCGGCCTGCGCCTCGACCGCGGTGAGCCCAAAATCCTCGGTCCCGGGCAGGATCAACGCCTGGCACTGCTGCATCGCGGCGACTACCTCACGATCCGGTACCTGCCCGCGAAATGTCACCTGCGGTCCGGCCGCCGCTCGCAGCGATCGTTCGGCGCGGCCGGTGCCGATCACGTGCAGTGGCAGCCCGGTCTCATTGCTGGCCGCGATGGCCCGGTCGATCCACTTGTGCGGTACCAGGCGGGACACGACGAGGAACCACGGCTGCACATTCGGCGGGGTCTTCGGTCGAAATCGCGTTGTGTCTGTCGGCGGGTGAACAACGTCGGCTTCGCGACCCCACACGCGTTGGATACGGTCGCGCACCGCGGCGGAGTTCGCCAGAATGCGATCGGGGCGTTGCGCCGCGGCGCGGTCCTGGCGGCGGAGCCACGCGAACATCGGCTCGGAGAGGCGGCCAAGTAGCCGCGACAGGGGCTGCGCGTCCAGGTATTCCGCATCGCCGTACAGGAACCGGGCAGGGGAGTGGCAGTAGACGACGAATGGCACGTCGGCGGACGGCGCGGCGTGGTGCGACCAGGCGCTCGAATCGGCGATGACGATGTCGGCGTCGGTGATCGAGGCGCCGAGACGGCGAAATATCGTCGGGTACAGCGGCAGCCAGAACCGGTGCGCGCGCCCGAGCAGGGGCACGTCACTCGCCGGACTCCGGGTGATCGGCCAGTCGCGCATGTGGGTCGGCAGGCGGTCGGGCGCGAAGACTGAGGTGTAAACGTGACGCGGGTTGTCCGCGAAAGTCGTGTACAACGCTTCGAGGACGCGCTCGGCGCCGCCGTACTGCGTGAGATAGTCGTGGACGAAGGCGATGCGCATCGACGCTCCCATGAACCGGCACAAGGGGTGATGGCACCCGTCCTGAAGTATAGGTGGAGAATGGAGAGATACAGGCGATGACCGCAAGGACGCGCTCGGCCCACACACCGATGGAACACCTGACCCGCGAGGAAGCCCGGGCGATCGCCGTCGCGGCCCAGGGGCTCGCCTCGACACCACCTCGTCGGCGGCCGACCGTGGACGATCTGCGGGGTGTTGTGAATCGTCTGGGTTGCGTCCAGCTCGACACGATCAGTGTCATCTCGCGCTCGCACGAGACGGTTGCCTTCAGTCGCCTCGGGCCGTACGACGTGGGTCACTGGTCGACGCTCTACGAGCCCGAGCATGCCATCACCGAGTACTGGGCGCATGCCGCAGCAATCGTGCCGATGGACGATCTCCATCTCTACCGTCCCGAGATGGAGCGGGTCCGCGAGACGCTGCGAACAGAATGGGCGCATCAGCAGCCGGTTCGCGATGCTGTCCTGTCGCGTATCCGGGCGGACGGGCCGATGTCCTCCCGGCACTTTGACGCGCCGGAAGAGGGGCCCTCCGCGAAGGCGTGGGACTGGTACGGGCGTAAACCCGAGCGTGAGGCCCTGTCGGATCTTTGGTCGGAGGGCTCGCTGGTGTTGCGCCGGCGGGACGGCTTCCAGCGGGTGTTCGACGCCTGGGAGCGGCTCGTGCCCGACCTGTGGGAACGCGAGATCTGCCGGGAGCAGCGCGACCGCATCCTCGCCACCAAGGCGTTCGCCGCGTTGGGCGTGACGACGATCGCGTGGTTCATCGACTACTTCCGAACCGGCAAGCGCCATCACCTGCCGCGCCCGGTCGCGAAGCAGGTCATCGCGGAGATGGTCGATCGTGGCGAGGTGGTTCCCGTGGCGATCGCGGGCATCGATGAGCCCGCCTGGTTGGACTCCCGAGCGATACCGGTGCTGGAGGGGCTCCGGAGCCGTCGCGGCTGGCCTACCCGAACCGTGCTGTTGTCTCCGTTCGACAACCTTGTCTGGAACCGGCGTCGCGACGAGGAGCTCTGGGACTTTCACTACCGGCTGGAATGCTACACGCCCGCATCGAAGCGGGTTTACGGGTACTACTCGCTGCCGATCCTCTATCGCGGACGGCTGGTGGGCCGGC
This sequence comes from uncultured bacterium, assembly GCA_965651105.1. GTDB lineage: Bacteria > Chloroflexota > Chloroflexia > Thermomicrobiales > UBA6265 > JACCVC01. The sequence continues at coordinate 5,202 of CBFGRG010000245.1, forward strand.
TCGACCCGTCGTTCGATCGCAAGACCGGCGTGCTGACGATCAAGTCGCTCCACTGGGAAGATGGGGTGCGCCCGCACGAGGCCATGCTGCGGGCCATCACCGCCGCAGTCGGCGATCTGTGCGTGTTCCTGGGCGGCGAGCGGGATCGCTGGTCGCTCAATGGGCATCCGCCGGCGACCATTCCGGCGGTGTCGGTGCCCACCAATCCGTAGACCCGGATTTTGATATCCGGGCAGGTATCAACAGGCATCTTGCGCATCCTGCCCGCGACTCGTCGACCGAGGTCGCAGACAGGCGAGGCTGCCGGATGCGTGAATGACTGCACGTGGCCTGTTGAAAAGGACCGGAGAGCAGAACGGTCCCTGATGC
>CBFGRG010000246.1:0-5556 GCA_965651105.1 uncultured bacterium
AGCCCCAGGTACAAGACCCGGAATGCGCGCAGGCGTCCAATCTTGAGGGCTGGGTCGTCACTGCGGACCATGAAAAGCAATAGATGATGCCCGCATCATTGGCTGGCACCATGAGGAGCCCCGGGTACAAGACCCGGGGCTACACGCCGGCACGGTGTTTGAGGCGAGTTAATCGAGGAAATCGCGCAGCATCCGGGCGCGGTTCGGGTGGCGCAGCTTGCGAAGCGCCTTGGCCTCGATCTGCCGAATTCGCTCGCGCGTCACGCCGAACTCCCGGCCGACCTCCTCCAGCGTCCGCGCGCGACCATCAGCCAGCCCGTACCGCATCGCCAGCACCTCGCGCTCGCGCTCACTCAGCGTGGAAAGCACGTTGCCGACCTGCTCGCGCAACAGCTTCTTGCCCGCCGCGTCTGCCGGGGCCGGCAGGTTCTGGTCCTCGATGAAGTCCCCGAGCGAGCTGTCCTCTTCCTCGCCCACCGGCATCTCCAGCGAGACGGGATCCTGGCTGATCTTGAGGATCTCGCGAACCCGATCCGGCGTGATCTCCATCGCCTTGCCGAGCTCTTCGTGCGTCGGCTCACGCCCGAGCTCCTGCTGCATGCGCCGGCTCGTGCGAATCAGCCGATTGATCGTCTCGACCATGTGCACCGGAATCCGGATCGTCCGGGCCTGATCGGCGATCGCACGGGTGATCGCCTGTCGGATCCACCAGGTCGCGTAGGTGCTGAACTTGAACCCCTTGTGGTGCTGGAACTTCTCGACGGCGCGAATCAGGCCGAGATTGCCCTCCTGCACGAGATCGAGCATGCCCATCCCACGCCCGGAGTATTTCTTGGCGACGGACACCACCAGCCGCAGGTTGGCTTCGGTCAGCGCCACCTTCGCCTGCACGCCCGCGGCCTGCATGTCGCGCCACGCCCGCAGCTGGCGCAGCCGCCGCCGGGCAAGCAGCGCCTCGACATCCTCGGTCGCCGGCCACGACGACGGATCTTCCAGCTCCTCCTGGATCAGTTGGGGCAGCATCCGCCACTCGATGGCACGCTGGCGGAGGAACTCCTCGATCTCGCCGGCGCCCATCTCGTAGTCCTCGCCCACCTCCGCGAGCACATTCTCGGGCACTCGGTTGATCGGCAGCAGCGTCGTCAGCATCTCGCCGCGCGTCGGCGGGCATCCGTCCGGCATCTGTTCGGCCAGGCGCTGCACGATCGACCAGCCGGCACGCAGCGAGTTGTAAATCGCCATGCCCAGCTCGACCGGGTCGGCCTCGTCGACAGTTTCGGCACCGAACCGCTCCAGCAGCTCGTGCAGGTAGTCACCCTGCTCGATCGCCTGCGCCAGCGAGACTTCCTGATCGGCCGTCAACAGTGGCACACGCCCGATTTCGCGCAGGTACATGCGCACCGGGTCGTCGATGCTGATGTCGGCGACGATCTCCTCATCCGGGATCACCGTGGCGAGGCCGTTCTCCCCCTCGGCCAGCTCAGGATCCTCGGCGAGGTCTTCCTCCTCCGGCTCCTCCTCCATGAGATCGGCACGGCGCGGCCGGCTGGGGGCGCGCTCGTCTCCCAGGAGCTCGGCGATCCGGCTCAGGCTTCGCGCGATATCCTCGGTGTTGGCAGAATCGAGCTCGGCCGGCAACAAGCCGTCCAACTCGTCCTGGTTGGTTTCGTCACTCACCTGGATTCCCTCCTGGCTCCAGGAGCGTCGGTGCGGTTGGACTCAGGCCGGATCCGGCGCGAGCGCCGCCCGCAACACGGGGTCGTGGCGCATCAGGTCGGCGAACGTTTCGCGCTCGCGCATTACGGTGACGCCCTCGTCGGCCACCATGATCACCGCCGGCCGCGTCGACCCGTTGTAATTGCTTGCCATCGGCAGGCAGTAGGCCCCACACGCCGGCATTGCCAGCAGATCCCCAACCGCGATCGCCGGCGTGGCGATGCGCTCGATCAGGATGTCGCCCGATTCGCAGTACTTGCCAACGATCGCGACCTCGCGGACCGGGCCGTCCGGCCGCCGGTTCGCAATCTCGACCGTGTACCGCGCGTCGTAGAGCGATGGACGAATATTGTCAGCCATCCCGCCGTCGACCGCAACATAGGTTCTCACGTCGGGAATCGTCTTGATCGAGCCGACGGTGTACACCGCGACGCCGGCCGGCCCCGCGATGGACCGTCCGGGCTCGATTGTCAGCACCGGATCCGGCATCTCGTGACGTGTGCAGGCCCCCCTAACCGCGTCGCTGATGACCTCGGCCCACCACGCGGCCGGCTTCGGCGCATCGGACTCGAGATAGGCGATGCCGAACCCACCGCCCGGCGAGAGATGTCGCATCTCCACGCCGAAGGCTCGCCGCATCTCCGCGCCGAACGCGACCAGATCGTCGATCGCGGCAACGTAGGCGTCGGACTCGAACAGTTGCGAGCCGATATGGGCGTGGTAGCCGAGCAGCTCCAGCTCCGGGTGCGCCAGCACCCGCTCGACAGCCTCGCGCGCCTGGCCGTTGGCGATCGGCAGGCCGAACTTGGAATCGACGATACCGGTACTGATCTTGTGGTGCGTGTGCACGTCGACACCGGGATTGAGCCGCAGCAACACCGGCTGGCTCCGCCCCAGGTCGGCGGCGATACCGGCCAGCCGCTCGATCTCATCGAGATTGTCGAGCACGATCTTGCCGACACCCGCGGCGACGGCCTCACGCAGCTCATCCGGCCCCTTGTTGTTGCCGTGAAAGGAGATTTCGGCTGGATCGACGCCGGCCGCCAGCGCGATCGCCAGCTCCCCGCCGGAGACGACGTCGAGCCCCAGTCCTTCCTCGCGGATGACGCGAATCAGCGTGCCGTTGAGCCCCGCCTTGCCGGCATAGACCACGCGCGTGCGCGGCCAGTGCTCGCGGAACGCGCTCAGCACCTGTTGGCAATTCTGGCGCAGCTCGGCCTCGGAGAAGACATACAGCGGCGAGCCGTACCTCGCGACGAGTTCGGTGAGTGGGTGGCCGCCGATCGCGATCTCGCCGGATTCAGTGCGGCAGGCATCGGTGGGCCAGAGGTTCGGGTGGAGCGAATCAGCCATGCACGGTCCCCTGGTGCAGTTGTGCGAATGGTCACACGTGGGGCAGTGTACACATTATCCGGCCTGTGCGACCGTGGGAAATGTGGGCTATGCGACACCCGGTACGGCGCCCGACTTGGTATACTGACAAGCGGTGCCCACTGAACCGGGCGCCGAGCAACCCCTCGAGCAGGAGCCCGGAGCGTCATGCAGCAGGCCAGATGATGTCCGACAAGCAAGGCTGCCGGCCGCCCCGATGCCGAGTCATCGCGGGCAATGCATGGTGCCTCCCCTCGTCTGACCCGCCCGCTTCAACGCCAGGATTATCCGCCACATGGCTCCCGTTCCCATTCTGTCCGTCACCGACCTCGCCAAGAGCTACGGCGCCGAAGAGATCTTTGCCGGCGTCTCGTTTCAGATCGTCGAGCGCGAGCATGTCGCCCTCGTCGGCGTCAACGGCGCGGGAAAATCGACGGTGCTGCGCATCATCGCCGGCATCGAACACCCCACTGCCGGCACCGTCGCGCCCCTGAAGGGCCTGCGCATCACCTACCTGCCGCAGGAAGCCTCGTTCAACTCGACCAAGACCGTGCGCGAGGAAGCGCGTCTCGCCTTCGAGCCTGTGCTCAAGATGGCCGAGCGCATGCGCGAGATCGAGCATCGGATGAGCGACGAGAATGCCGATCTCGACGCCCTGCTGGCCGAGTACGACCGGCTGCAAAACCGCTTCGAGACGGCGGGCGGCTACGATGTGGAGCACCGGACCGATGAGGTGCTGATGGGGCTCGGCTTCAGCGAGGATCAGTTCGACCAGCCGGTCAACCTGCTCAGCGGCGGCCAGAAGACCCGCGTCGCCCTCGTCAAGGCACTGCTTTCCGATCCCGACCTGCTGCTGCTCGACGAGCCGACCAACCATCTCGACCTCGCGATGCTGGAGTGGCTGGAGACCTTCCTCCGAAGCTGGACCGGCGCCTGCCTGATCGTCTCGCACGACCGGTATTTTCTCGACCGCGTCACCACGCGCACGATGGATCTCTCGTTCGGCCGGCTTGAGGACTACCCTGCCCCCTACGGCCGCTACCTCGTCCTGCGTGAGGAGCGCCGCGAGCGCTGGCGCAAGGAATATGAGGAACAGCAGGAATACATCGCCCGGCAGGAAGAGTTCATCCGCAAGTACGGTGCGGGGCAGCGCTACCGCGAGGCGCGGGGTCGCCAGAAGAAGCTCGATCGGCTCGAGCGCATTCCTCGGCCGCAGGAGCACGACCGTCTCGCGATTCGCCTCGGCGCGCCCGTTCGAAGCGGACGCATGGTCCTCTCGACCACGAAGATGGACATCGGCTACCGCGACGACGAAACCGGCGAAACGACGAAACTGCTGACGACGCCAGAGCTGGAGATCGAGCGCGGCGACCGGATCGGCCTGCTCGGCCCGAACGGCAGCGGCAAGACGACGCTGCTGAAGACGCTGATGGGGCAAATCCCGGCACTTCGGGGCGACTACACGCTCGGCACGAACGTCCATCCCGGCTACTACGCGCAAAGCCATGAGCAACTGCGTGGACGTGGCACCGGCACGCCGCTGTCGGTCATCCTCGACACCCAGTCGATGAGCGAGGAGGCCGCTCGAACCTACCTCGGCCGCTTCCTCTTCACCGGTGACGACGTCTACAAGCAGGTGTCGTCGCTCTCCGGCGGCGAGCGCTCGCGCCTGGCGCTGGCGGTACTGCTGCTGGAGCGGGCGAATTTCCTCGTGCTCGACGAGCCGACCAACCACCTCGACATCAACGCTCGCGAGTCGCTCGAAGCCATGCTCACCGAGTTCGACGGCACCATCCTCTTCGTTTCGCACGACCGCTTCTTCATGGACAAGGTCGCGACGAAGCTGTGGGTGGTCGAGGATGGCAGCATCTCCGTCGAGCTCGGCAACTACACCGACTACCACCGCCGCCTCGACGCGGCCGCGGCACCCGCGCCGGATCCAGAGCCCGAGCCAGAGCCAGTCGCCACCCCGGAGCCAGAGAGCCCCGGCGTGGTGATCACCTCGAAGGGCAAACCGCGCCGGAAGTCGACCGCCGACCTCGAAAAGCGCTTGGCGAAGATCGAGCGGGAGATTGCCCAGATGGAGGGCAAGGTCAACGACGTTGCCGACGCCCTCGCGATCGCCAGTGCCGACCACGACGTCGACGCGGTGGCGCGGCTCGGCGAGGAGTACGAGCGGTTGCAGGGCGCCCTGGACGAGGTCTACCAGCGATGGGAGGCCATCACCCAGGAGCGCGACCTCGTCGCGGCCGAGGCCGGCGCATGACGCCTGGCCACCACCCGATTCCCGATCCCAACGCCGACCGGGTAGCCCCGGGTCTTGTACCCGGGGTGGTCGCGGTGGCGAGGGTGCGCACACCACGCCGCAATCCGATCACGGGCGCCAACGTGGCCAGGGTAGCCCCGGGTCTTGTACCCGGGGTCGTCACAGTCTCCGAAGTTCGACTCCCGACCTCAACGAACGATTGT
>CBFGRG010000247.1:0-5523 GCA_965651105.1 uncultured bacterium
CATCGCAATACTGGCTATTTTCCGGGAGGATTGGCTGGGGAACAGGGATTCGAACCCCAACTACCTGATCCAGAGTCAGGCGTACTACCGTTATACTACACCCCAATCGCCCCGTTTCGGAGCCAACACAGTCTAGCACGGCCGCTTGCGCTGCTTCAACCAGACGCGACGGACTCGTCCACCTCCCGCTGGAGCCACGCCGGCAGCGTGTAGTCGACGTGATCGAGGTTGCCCCCGAGGGCGGCGAAGCCGGCACGCAGCGTGTTGCGCGCGAGCGTCAGCGCGGTGACTGGCCCTGTGCCGCCTGGCACCGGCGTGACAGCGGCGGCAATGCCCTGCACACCCTCGAAATCGACATCCCCGACGAGTGAGCCGTCCGGCAACACATTCACCCCAAAATCGATAACCACCGCACCCGGCGCCACCATATCCCCCGTGATCAGCCCGGGAGATCCGGCCGCCACGCACAGCACCTCGGCGGCACGTGTTTCCGATGGGAGGTCGATCGTCTTGCTGTGGCAAAGCGTGACCGTCGCGTTCCGGTGGGTCAGCATCGTCGCGAGGGGGCGACCGACGACGTTCGAGCGTCCAACGACCGTGACGCGGGCGCCCTCGAGCGTCACGCCGTAATGGTCGAGCAGGGCGAGTCCGCCGGCGGGAGTGCTGGGTCGCAGTGATGGCAGACCGAGGTGCAGGCGACCCGCGTTGGTCGGCGTGATGCCATCGACATCCTTCAGCGGTGACAGGTGTTCGAGCACCAGGCTCGGGTCGAGGTGCGGAGGGAGCGGCATGAGGACCAACACGGCAGTGATGGACTCGTCGCGATTGGCCCGCTCGAGCGCGTCCAGGAACGCGTCCGGTGCGATGTCTTCGGGCAGCTCGACGCGAGTGTTTTCAAGCTTCACGCGGCGGAAGGTCCGCTCGATCGACGCACGGTAGGCGAGCGCGGCGCCGTCATCCCCGACCAGGACGGTCGCCAGGTTGGGTGGAGCGCCGCCGAGGTCCAGCAGGTGCTGCTGGCTGGCGACGATCTCCGCGCGCAGGCGCTTGGCCAGGCGCGATCCCTTGAGAATGAACGACTCGACCGGCTCGTCAGTGGTCCTCGGCACGATGATCTCCGCGTAGTGGCGTTTCGGCGCGCGAAATCGGCGTCAGCCGAGTATACCAGCGCCACCACACCGCCCATCCGCCATCCGATTCCCCCAACATTTCCCCATATTCAGCAGCGAGCGTGCAGCAAGAGACACTAGGCGACACTCAGTGTCGTTTTGCCTCCACCGCCCGGCCCCCTCGGTGTCAGGCCCGGTGCTCTCCAGGCGAGACGTGCGAGAGGTGTCCGGACAAAGTGTTGACGATCTGGCAATCGTCTGATAGCATGATGCCAGTTGGTCACGAACGGCGTGACGATCTGGCAATTTCCCTGGTGACAGGTTCATGTCTTGGCAGGCTGTCAACAGCGGTATCTCGGCGGGGAGAGGTAAATGGTGGCGCAGATTCGGGAGACGGAAATGGCGTTCGGCGGCGTGCTCAAGGGGTTCCGGGAAGCTCGGCGAGTATCGCAGAGCAAGCTCGCCAAACGAGCCGGCTTCGATCACTCCTACGTGAGCCGCCTGGAGAGCGGCGCGCGCACGCCGACCCGTGAGGCGGTCGAGCAGCTCGCGAATGCGCTCGAGCTCGAAGGCATCCAGCACGATGAGCTGCTGGTCTCAGCTGGCTTCCTGCCACGGGAGGTGTCGAGTCTCCTCGCCGGCGAGCCGGAAATCACCGAGGTGCTGAGCCTGCTTCAAAATGCCGATGTGCCCGAGGAGTACCGCTCGTCGATGCGGCAGGTGCTGCGGGTGCTGGCCGACCAGGCTCGACTGGTGCTTCGCGGCGACAAGCCGGCCGGTACAGGCGTCGCCGCCTGACCGTATTCCTGCCGGGAGCGCCTCCGCCCGCGGGCTTTGCTCGTTGTATGGTTGACCTCACGCCGCCCGCAACGGTGTGAGGTCTCATTCGTTCAATCCATTCCCCGCGCCGAGCTCGAGAGGATCGATCTGTGGCCGAGTTTGCCCATCTTCACCTGCACACCGAATACTCATTGCTCGATGGTGTCGGACGTATCGATCAATACATTGAGCGAGCGCACGAGCTTGGCCTCAAGCACCTCGCGGTCACCGACCATGGCGTCATGTACGCGGCGCTGTCCTGGTACAACGCCGCCACCGAGGCCGGCCTGCATCCAATCATCGGCATGGAGGCCTACCTGGCCGAAGGGCGCATCGCCGACCGGAAGCGCGAGTCCTATCACCTCTTGCTGCTCGCCGAGAACGAGACCGGGTACCGCAATCTGCTCAAGCTGGCCAGCATCGCCAGCCTGCATGGCTTCTATTACCGACCCCGGATCGACCTCGAGCTTCTTCAGCAGTATCACGAGGGCATCATCGCGACCTCGGCCTGCATCGGTGGGCCCGTTGCCAGGAACCTCCTCAATCACAATGAGGAACGCGCCGAGTGGTATGCGGGCACGCTCTCCGAGATTTTCGGGCGCGAGCGGTTCTATATGGAAATCCAGAACCACGGCATCGATCTCGAGGAAAAGGCCTACGGGGCGATGATCCCGATGGCCCGCAAGCTCGATCTGCCGCTGGTGGCCACCAATGACGTTCACTACTGCGACGAGGTCGACTCAGCCGCGCAGGATCTCCTGGTTTGCGTGCAGACCAACACGACGCTGAACGACCCGAGTCGCATGAAGAGCGACTCGACCCAGCTCTATCTCAAGAGTGCCGAGGAGATGGAGCGCCTCTTCGGGTCGATTCCCGAGGCGATGACCAACACCATGCGCATCGCCGAGATGTGCAATCTCGATCTCGGTTTCAAGGGGTACCAGCTGCCGCACTTCGAGGTTCCCGAGGGGTACGACTCGGTGCGCTATCTCCGCGAGCTGGTGCTTGAAGGCGCGATGCGGAAATACGGCTCGGTCGAGGGAGCGGTGAGCGAGCGTATCGATCACGAGCTCGGCATCATCAACTCGATGGGGTTCACCAATTACTTCCTCATTGTTTGGGACTTCGTTCGGTTCGCCAAGGAGCGCGGCATCCTTGTGGGCCCGGGGCGCGGCTCGGCCGCCGGCAGCGTGGTGACCTACGCGCTCGACATCACCGGTCTCGATCCGCTGAAGTACGAGCTGTTTTTCGAACGCTTCCTCAATCCCTCGCGAATCTCGATGCCGGATATCGACATCGACTTCGCCGACGATCGTCGCGACGAGGTCATCGACTACGTCGTGCAGAAATATGGAGACGATCGGGTCGCACAGATCATTACCTTCGGAACCCTCAAGGCAAAGGCGGCCGTCCGCGATGTGGGCCGGGCGATGGACCTGAGTTTCGGCGACACCAACCGGGTTGCGAGCCTGATCCCGACCGACCCCAAGATGACCATCGCCAAGGCGCTGGAGACGGTGCCCGACCTGAGCACGCTCTACGAGAGTGATGCGCAGGTGCGAGAGCTGATCGACACGGCCCAGAAGGTCGAGGGGCACGCACGGCACTCGTCGACACACGCGGCGGGTGTGGTGATTTCGCGGGATCCGCTGATGGAGCAGGTGCCGCTTCAGCATGCGGGCGGCAAGGCCGAGGGAGATGTCACGACGCAATGGACCCAGGAGCACCTCGAGGCGCTGGGCCTGTTGAAGATGGACTTCCTGGGGCTGAAGACGCTCACCGTGCTGGGGAAGGCGCTGGCGCTGGCGAGGGAAGCGGGTCTAGGCGACATATCCCTTGAAGATATCCCGCTGGACGATCCGGAAGCGCTGGAGCTGCTGCGTCGCGGGGAAACCTTCGGCGTGTTCCAGCTGGAAGGTGGGATGACGCGCCGAATGACGGTCGACGTCGCACCGACCTCATTCGACGACCTTGTCGCGCTGATGGCGCTGATCCGCCCGGGGCCGCTGGAGCTCGCGCCGGACTTCATCGCTCGCAAGCATGGCCGCGAGCCTATCGAGTACATCCACCCGGCGGTGGAGACGATTCTCGAAAAGACCTACGGGATCGCCATCTACCAGGAACAGGTCATGCAGATTGCCAATGCTGTGGCCGGGTTCTCGATGGCCGAGGCGGATGGACTGCGCAAGGCGATGGGCAAAAAGCTGCCCGAAGTGATGGCCAAGTACGAATCGCGATTCGTTGAAGGCGCGGTCGAGAACGGCACGGACAAGACGCTCGCGAAGCAGATCTTCGAGATGATCGAACGGTTCGCGGGGTATGGCTTCAACAAGGCCCATAGCGCCGCCTACGCCGTGATCGCCGCGCAGACCGCGTGGTTCAAGGCGCACTACCCGGTGCAGTTCATGGCGGCGCTGATGTCGACGGAGATGGGCACCAGCGAGAAAACGGTGGTCAACATCGCCGAGTGCCGCCGCTGCGACATCGCCATCCTGCCGCCGGATATCAACCGATCGGGCGTGGAGTTCGGGGTGGAGCGGCAGGAGGACGGATCAGAGGCGATCCGGTTCGCGATGGGCGCGGTTCGCAATGTCGGCGTCGGCGCGGTTGAGGCAATCCTCGAGGCGCGAGCCGAACAGCCAAACGGGGAGTTCGCGACCCTCGAGGCCTTCTGCGATGGCGTGAGCTGGTCGAAGGTGAGCAAGCGTGTGGCGGAGTGCCTGACGCGGGTCGGCGCGCTGGAATGTTTCGGCGAGCGTGCTGCCGTGCTGAAGGCGCTCGAGTCGGGCATTGCCGCCGCCCAGCAACGGCAGAAGGCCGCGGATCGCGGACAGATGGACATGTTCGGCCTGGTGACGTCCCCGGTCACGACGTCGGGCGCCACCCAGCTTCCCGACGTTGAACCGGCCGACAGTCGCACCCGACTGGAGTGGGAGAAGGAGCTGCTCGGCTTCTACCTGAGCGCCCATCCGCTCAACGACGTCATTGGCCAGCGGATGCCTCAGGGCTACGCGCAGTCGATCGAGCTCCCTGAGCGGACGCCCGGCGAGCGAATTCGATTGATCGGCATGGTTGTCGATGTGCGGCGCATTATCACGCGCACCAATCGGACGATGGCGATCGTCAAGCTCGAGGATCTCACGGGGACGGTCGAGGCGGTCTGCTTCCCGGACACATTCGAGCAGGTGAGCGAGCTGCTTGAAAACGACGCGATTTTGGAGGCGACCGGCAAGGTGGACCGGCGCAACGACGAGACGCAGATCATCGTCGATTCGCTGTCGCGTGAGCTGCCCGAATTCGAATCGGATCGCAACAAGGAGGAGCCGGTCGTCACGGTGCGGCTGCCCGGTTCCGAAGACGTCTGGGGCGACATATCCCTGATGCAGCGCATCGACGCCGTGCTGCGCGACCATGAGGGATCAACGCTGCTCGAATTTCACCTGCCTCGTGGATCGCGGGTGATCCGGCTCCGAAGTCGGAGCCGGAAGATCGAGTGGAGCGATGAGTTCCGTCAGGAGATGCAGGCGCTGCTGGGCGATATGAGTGTCAGTCTCGTCGAGCCGGAGTCGCGCGCCCAGGCAGCCGACTAATTCGT
>CBFGRG010000248.1:0-5521 GCA_965651105.1 uncultured bacterium
TCGAAGAGATGGCGCCGGATGTCCCGATTCATATCCACGTCGCCGAGCAGCGGCGGGAGGTCGAAGGCTGCCTGGCATGGTCGGGGCGTCGCCCGGTGCAGTGGCTGCTGGAAGGCGCCGACATCGACGAGCGCTGGTGCCTGATCCACGCGACGCACATGATCGACGACGAGGTGGAGCGTCTGGCGGAGACCGGCGCGGTGGCAGGCATCTGCCCGGTGACCGAAGCGAACCTCGGGGACGGCATCTTCGCCGGCAGCCGATACGTTCACGCGGGTGGGCGCTACGGTGTCGGCAGCGACGGCAACACGATCATTGGCGTGGCGGATGAGCTTCGGCAGCTCGAATACTCGCAGCGGCTGGCCAGGGGCGAGCGCAATGTGATGACGCGTGGCGAGCCAACGGGCAGGGCGCTCTACACGGCCGCGTACAGAGGGGGGCAACAAGCGCTCGGCGTCGTGGCAGCGGGCATTGCCACCGGCGCGCCGGCGGATCTGGTCGCGCTTGACGCCGCAACTGCCGACGCCGCGGACGGGGATCGCCTCCTCAACACCTGGGTGTTCGGTCAGGGCGTGGCGGTCGACCGCGTCTGGGTCGGGGGCGACGAGGTCGTTCGCGACGGGCGGCACGTCCACCGCGACGAGGCGGCGAGCGCCTACCGGGTCGTGCTGCGATCGCTGCTCGACGAACTGCGGCAGTGAGAAGATTCGGCCAGCGCGGATCGCCCGGTCTGGTCGCAACGCGCCGAAGGGCGACGAGCTGCGCGAACGCTACTGACTCCAGGCGGCCGCTTCCATGTCGGGGCTGACCCGGCGGATCGCGCCGTAGGCGCCGTAGGTCGAAACGAACGGGTCGACCGAGACCATGTCGCCGTCGGCATCGGCCACGTATCGCACGACCTTCACCCGGAGACCATCCATCTTCGGCTGGTCGGGCAGGATCGTGCCTGACGGCAGCTCGTGATCCACGGTAACGGTCACCGCGTCCGTCGCCCACGCGATCGTCTCGATCTCCGGCTCATCGAACCAGACGTCGTAGCCGGTCGGCGCGCCATGAATCTCGACGGTGAGCACATCGTCGGACGTCACCGATGACCGAATCAGCAGCCACGAGTCGGTGGGATTCACGAAGCGGAAATCGGTGGATGCCGCCGGATTGTTGCCGTCCTGCATGATCGAGGCGTCCCATCCCGGAGACCAGCCGCCAAGCTCGTAAAAGGGACTGCGGTAGGAGTGAGGCCACCACTCCGTGATCGGGAACCCGGCGAGGAGCGCGGCCCGGTAGACCGTGGTCGAAACCTGGCAGACACCGCCGGCGAGGGACTGCCCGTTCGGCCCGTCGATGTAGGAGCCGGCGTCGAGATACTCGCCCGAAAACAGCGAGCCGACCGCATCGTTGAACGAGAAGGTGCCGCCCGGCGCGACCAGCGTCCCGTCGATCTTGCGGACGGCCTGCTCGACATTGTGGGCGCGGCCGGACCCGGAGCCGGTGTAGACCGAGTCGCCGGAAGCGATGAGGCCGGTGATGCCGAGCTCCGCCATCAGGTGCTCGGTGGTCACGGACGGCTCGATGTAGGTGAAGGGAACAATGATCTCGCGCTGATCCGAGCCGAGCGCGCCGTGAATGGCCTGGGCCAGCACCCCACGATCCACCGACCGGCCATCGATCGAGGGCACGAGCTTCTTGTGTGACCCATGGTCCTCGATGACGGCCGCGCGGCCGGAGCGTTCGAGCTCGCCAGCGACCTGATCGACGGTGGCGTCGATCGCGGCGGAATCGACGCGCAGGTAGAGCGCGCCGGCGTCAGGGACGACATCCACCATCGCCAGCATGGTGACGGGTTCGAGCTCCCAGGACTCGTCGTCAGCGACCAGCACCAGCGGCTCGGCCACGAGAGTCTCGACCGCGGCTTTGGCGGCGACGGCATCGCTGGTTGGAATCGAGGGATCCTTCGCCGACCGGGTGACGTCGACGGCGATGCTGCGAGAAGCCACGAGCTGATCGGCGATTGCCTGCCGGAGGGCGTCCCGGTCGATGCCGAGCCCCGGAGCCGCTTCGATGATCTCGATGCGATCGCCATCGATCGTCACGGCGGCGTCGATCGGACCGCCGCCAAGCTCCGTTTCGATCCGGTCGAGCCAGCTATCGAGCGCATCGTCATCGATCGCAACCGCGACCGGCATCGCGACCGTGTGCTCCGGCATCCCCATGGCGCGCAGGACGCCGTTCAGCTGCTCGCGGTCGCGGCCGTAGGTCATCGCGCGATCGATGGCGCCCTCGGGCTGGATCGCATAGCCAAGCTCGGCGGGAGTCGGCGTCCACGTGCGACCGTCGACGACCAGCTGTATGGGCTGGGCGAGCGCGTGGGCGTAATGAAGATCGACGGCGGCGCGCGCCTCGGCGCGATCCATGCCGCCGACCGGGACCGCCCCGACGTAAACACCCGGCAGGGCCTCGCCTCGCGCCAGGAGCACCGATAGCCCGATCCAGAGCAGCAGCACAAACGGCGCCCAGGAGAGCGCGGTCCGAACAGGAGCCAGCCACCTCCGGCGGGTGCCTGCCGACAGCGTAATCTGATACCAGCCAGCCGCGGGGAGGCGGGCTGCGAACGCATAGCGGCGGGATGCCATGCACTGCTCCGTTGGGCACGACCCACGACCGATGATTCGGTGGCGGACCGGTGATAGGATTGTGCCCCAACGGGACGGTGGGCTGGCATGATTGGCGGGGCTCTCGCTTCACCATAGCCCAGACCGCTCGATGCGACAAGTGTCCGTACGCTTTTCGTGCGGTACCATCGCCGGCGAATGAGCGCTGACGATCGCCGGAGCAGGATGACCATGAAGATACGCCGCATCGACCCGCGTGGCGGCTATGACCGCTGGGCCGAAACCTACGACGCGACGCCGAACCCCGTCGTCGCCTACGACGAGCGCATTACCCCGGCGCTGATCGAGCCGAAGGCGGGCGAGCGCATCCTGGACGCCGGCTGCGGCACCGGGCGGCACATCGGCCGGCTGCTGTCAGCCGGGGCGACGGTGACCGGGATGGATTTCTCGGCGGGGATGCTGGCGGTCGCGGCGTCGCGATATCCGGCGGTCGAATTCGTCGAGGGCGACCTGCAGGCGACGTGGCCGTTCGAGGACGGCGCCTTCGACGCCGTGCTCTGCGCGCTGGTCGGCGAGCACCTCGACGAGATCGACACCGTCGCGGGGGAAATGCGCCGCGTGACCCGATCCGGAGGGCGAGCGGTGTTCAGCGTCTACCACCCGGCAATGTCGGCGGCCGGCAAGGAGGCGCATTTCGCGCAGGACGGCATCGAGTACCGGCTGGGAGCGGTGCACCATGAGCTGGCGGACTACCTCGCGGCATTCGAGGCGGCCGGGTTCGCGGAGATCGAGGCCTCCGAGCATGCCGGGGACGACGAGCTGATGGCAATCAACCCGGAGTGGGAACGATACCGGGACTTCCCGCTGCTGGTCGCGTTCCGGATGCGGGCGGGGTGACGGCACCTTTACTGAATCCGGATACACACCCCGTCACCGCATTTGTGGTCGCTGGTGATACCGGGCCGCCACAGGGGCGGCGCTACGGGTCGTATCCCGCGCTGACCACCCGGATTCCGTATCACTCCCGCAGGGGGCGGGCGCCGAGCGCGACGATACCGGTGGTGACGAGGGTGCAGACGACGAGGATCGTGAGGTACCACGAATAGCGCAGGTGAAAGACGTGGTCGTCGAGCGGCCAGAGCCACGCCGTCTCCGCGGTGGCGGAATCGCGCAGGACGTGGGTCAGCATGGCGATGCCGAGCGAGAGCAGGAAGACGCGCAGCGGCGGGATCACGAGACCGATCGCGATCAGCCCGACGGCGGGCGCGACCGTGTGCAGCACCCCGCGGGAGCTGTCGCCGAGCTGGCTCGCCATGCCCTCGCGGATCATGAGGTAGTCGACATCGGCGATGATCGCGCCGAAGCCCACCATCACCCAGTTGACGGGGAACCCGAGCGCGCGGATGGCGGCGAGGATCACCACCGCGGTGAGGATGTGGGCGCTCCAGTCGACCATGGCGTGGTAGAGCAGCCCCTCCTCGCCCCGGAGGCGGAGGTCGACGCCCATGATGATGACCATCGCCGGGGCCATGAGCATGGCGAGCAGCCGCACCGCGACTTCCGACGGCGGCACGGTGACGGTGATCGACGGGCGACGGTCGGTCATCGGCGGCTCTGAGGTGAAGATGCGGTCGATCGTGGCCACGGACAGGCTCCGGAATACGGGAACGGCGGTCGGCGCTCCCCTGCTCGCTCGGCGTTCAGGATACCGAGCCAACCTGACAGCATCCTGAAACGCAAGTCTCGCACGGTGTTGCTATCGCTTTCCTCGTGATTCAAACTGGCGGGAGTTATCTCGCCCGCCACCATTCATCAATTGTCCGGCTTCGGCCGCACACTCATGACGACGCCTTTTTGCGGGATAATCTATACTTCGGTAACGAATACCTCTGGACGATCACGGAGCCCCAGCCCACCTTGCTTGATATACATTCGCACATACTTCCCGGCATCGATGATGGCGCCTCCTCGCTGGACGTCTCCATCGCCATGCTCGATGCGGCGAGAAAAATCGGCATCCGCAGCATCATCGCCACCCCACACCTGACCGGGCCACTATCGGAAGCGTACGATGACGAGGTTCGCGCCGCACTGAATCTCATCGAGCCCCATGCTCGCGAGCGTAACATCGTCATCGAGCGGGGATTCGAGATCCGGCTGTCGCCCGACCTCCTGCTCAGGCTCCGGGAGGGCGAAGCGTCCACACTCGCCGGCACGAATGTGGTGCTTGTCGATCTCCCGTTCATCGACTGGCCGCTGTACGCGGACGACACCATATTCGCCCTCCAGGCAGCCGGGTTTCAACCGATCCTCGCCCATCCGGAGCGGTATCCACGCATCCAGAAATCCCCTGGTTTCGGCCTGGAGATCGCGCAGCGGGGCGTCGCTCTCCAGGTCAACATCGCAAGTCTCACCGGACTCTTCGGCCGTCAGGCGCGCCGCGCCGCCGAGGACCTCCTGAAGCTCGGGGCGGTCCACCTCGCCGCCACCGATGCCCATTCCGCCGGGCATCGCATGGCGGCTGTCCCTGAGGGCATGAACCGCCTCCGTGACCTCGTGGGCGAGGAAGGGTTGAACCGGCTCGTGACCGAAAACCCGGCATCGCTGCTCAACGGTGACCCCCTCCCCGCTCCTGTGGTGGCCAGGGAGAAGGTCGGTTCGGGGTTTCTCCACCGCGTTCGCGCAACCATCGGCTGACCTTCCGAGAACGCTCGACTACCCCCCGATCATCTGCCAGGAGCTCGCGCAAGCACACCTCTCATCATGGCCGGGTCACGGATGGAGCATCCGCCAGCCGTCGATGACCGGCCTATCCACCTGTTGCAAGAGAAACCTCGCTGATTCCGCAGCCTCGCCGCGCGTTCCACTGATCGCGCGAGGCCGTGAGGCTGGCAATCTGCCGGCACATGCCG
>CBFGRG010000249.1:0-5496 GCA_965651105.1 uncultured bacterium
CAAGGTGAACGCACAATACCCCGGATATCGTCCGGGGTTTTGTCATCTTGCGAGCCTGGCGGTGGTGAGCATCCAGGATGCGGAGCCACCGTGGACGTGCCGGCCGCCGGCAAGCCCAGCAGTTCGAATCAGGCGTAGGCGCGGACCGGCTCGAGCGCGGCGTTGAGGAATCCGGCCGCGACGGCCGCCTCGAACTGCTCGGCGAACAGGCTGATTTCGCGCCCATCGAGATCAATCAGCACGATGTGAAGCATGCCGAGGTCGTCGCGCACGAGCCGGTCGACGACCAGCTCCGTGGTGGCGATCGGCGACGTCGGGTCGGTCGCGCGAAAGCGCATGCCTGGTCGAATGTCGGGAACCGGGTGCAGTGTCGAGACGGCCATGTCTTGTCTCCTTGGATCTATCCGATGCAGCGTCGCATCGTTGGTTTTGCCGCTGGGGCGGTTCGGCGTGCTCATGATCATCTTCAACGCATGTCACGAGCCACCGGTATCGTGAACTATTTCACATTCTAGATACCCCCGTCCCGCCAGCGTGTCAACCCCCCTTCCGGCGCAATTGATCCAATCGGTGTTACAGGGAACGGGCGGACCAGCGTGCAAATCTCGACAGGACCGCTACACTGATAGGGATGCGCCGTCGGTGTCATCGCCGTTCCATGCGGCCCGCACTGTCGCGAGCGCAGTTCCCCATGATGCACAGGGATGGCGGCGCCATTCCGGTTTGGAGAGAGCAAGACGATGGCGAGAGCGCAGGCGGAGGTCACGGCAACGGGCGGAATCACGTCCACCATCCAGGATTACGTGACGCTGACCAAGCCGGGCATTCAGACGTTGCTGCTGATTGCGATGCTGGGCGCGATGCTCGTCGCGGCCGGCGGTGCACCGCCGATCGACCTTGTCATCCTGATGTTGATCGGTGGGTCGCTCATTTCGGGCGGCGCCAACGCCCTGAACTGCTACATCGACCGCGATATCGACGCGAAGATGAGCCGCACCCGCCGTCGCGCAACCGCCACCGGCCGCATCTCCCCGGCCGCCGCGCTCACCTTCGGGCTGACGATCTCGGCAATCGGCGTGCTGGTAATCGGCTTCTCGGCGAACTGGTTCGCTGCTGGCCTCGCCGTCGTCGGGAATCTCTACTATGTGCTGGTGTACACCCTCTGGCTGAAGCGCGCGACGCCTCACAACATCGTTGTCGGTGGCGCTGCCGGCGCGGTGCCTCCGCTGGTCGGGTGGGCCGCGGTGACCGGTACGCTCTCGGCCCCGGCGTGGATCCTGTTCGCGATCATTTTCTACTGGACGCCGCCGCACTTCTGGTCCCTGGCGCTGCTCAAGCAGGGCGAGTACGGGCGGGCGAGCGTGCCGATGCTGCCGGTTGTCGCCGGAGAAGAGGCGACACGGCGCCAGATCTTCCTCTACACGGTGCTGCTGTCGGCGGTCTCGCTGCTGCTTGTGCCGTTCGGCATGGGCTGGATCTACCTGATCGGCGTGCTCGGCCTGAACGCGGTGTTCCTGTGGTACGCGTGGCTGCTGCTGACCGAGCCGAGCAAGGCTCGCGCCCGCCAGGCGTTCTTCTACTCACTCTGGTATCTGGCGTTGTTCTACGTCGCGCTCGTGCTGGACCGGATCATCCTTGCCTGATGCCGAAGACGATGCCCATCCCTCCGCCCCGACCGCACGCGGTCGGGGCTTTTTCACGCTTTCGCCATCGACTTGAATGCAATCCAGGGACAGAGAGGACCTGCCGGAGTATGGTTCCACTGGACAAGGCAGGCGTCGGCACGCGGTCGTTGCCAATGGTGTGCCCGGCTGGGGCGGGAGGAGGGGACACGTGATGCGCACGGCCTTTCACGGTGGGGCATTTTGGGACGCGCTTGGATCGAGCTTCACTTCCCTGAACCGGGCGCCGGGCATCATCGCCGCCGACGTGCTCGACGCCTGGTTCGACCCTTCGCCCCGCGTCGTGGAAAACGTGCGCGAGCACCTCGCCCTCGCGCTGCGGACCTCGCCGCCAACGACTGCCGAAGGGCTGATCGCCGCCATCGCCGAGGCCCGCGGCGTGGCGTGCGAGCAGGTGGCGGTCGGCGGAGGCTCCTCCGACCTGATCTTCGCGCTGCTGCCGCGCCTGGTCGACAAAACCGACCGCGTGCTCATTCTTGATCCCATGTATGGCGAGTATGCGCACGTTCTCGAGCACGTGATCGGCACGAGTCCGAGCCGGCACGCGCTGGACGCGGACGCTGGCTTCGCGCTCGATGTCGAGCGGCTGGCGGACGATATCCGGCGGCTGGCGCCACGGCTCGTGATCATCGTGAACCCGAACAGCCCAACGGGGCAGGCCGTGCCCGGTGCGAGCATCGCCTCCCTGGCCGAGACGCACCCGGACACCGCCTTTTTCATCGATGAGACGTACATCGAATACGTCGGAACGGCGCAGTCCGTCGAGCGCGCCACGGCCCGATTGCGGAACCTGATCGTCGTCAAGTCGATGTCCAAGGTCTACGCCCTGAGCGGCGCCAGAATCGGCTACCTGGTCGCGCACCCGGACGTGCTGGAGCCGCTGGCCCGATACCTGCCGCCGTGGGGGGTGGGCCTCGTCGGCCAGATCGCCGGCATCGAGGCGCTTCGCGATTCGGAGTACTACCGAGCGCGTTACGAAGAGACGCACCGGCTCCGTGAGCGGATGATCGCCGGTTTGGACGGCGTGCCGGCCACGGTGTACCCGTCCTCGTGCAGCTTCTTCCTGATGCGACTCCACCGGCATTCGGCGGCGCGCGTCATCGACCAACTCCGGAGCGACGGTATCTACCTGCGCAATGGCGATTCGATGAGCCCTCGATTCGCGGACGATCACATTCGGGTGGCCGTCAAGGCGGAACCGGCGAGCGACCGGATCGTCTCGGCGCTTCGGAATGCGCTGACCGATTAGTCCCACCGTCAGCCGCCTGCCGCCGCCTTCGCGGCGCGGCGAACCCTGGTGACCTCGTCATGGGCGGCTTGCTGCGGTTTCGGCAGGTAGGCGCCTTGTGACGCGTCCAGCACCGGCCCGACGATGTCCTCGATCCGGATCAGGTTGCCCTGCGAGACGAACACCGGGTCCTTGCGCGTCGCCCGGGTGCGCACCGCGTAGCCGACGACCTCCCCCTTGCGCTCGATCGGGCTGATGTCGCCAACATCCGGACCCGGCTGGCTCCATTTCATCCGCAGCGGTCGCTTGGCGACGCCGATCGTCGGTGTGGCGGCCAGAAGTCCCAGATGGGCGGCAATGCCGATCCCGCGCGGGTGCGCGACACCGTGGCCGTCGGCAAAGATCAGCGCCGGCTCGCGCTCGACCTGCTCCAGGGCTTCGATCAGCACCGGCAGCTCGCGAAAGGTGAGCAGGCCCGGAATGTAGGGGAAGGTGACGGGCTTCGTCGCGGTGCGGACCTCGACGATCTCGAGATCGGGCCACGTCATCACCACGGCGGCGGCGAACGCGGTCGTTGCGGCGGCAGTTTCGAGATAGGAGTTGTCGACACCCATCACGAGATCACCCGGATTCAGGACGAGCCGCCTGGCCGGTGTCAGCTCCAGACGCCCGACCATCTCGTCCTGCACCTCGCGAGCCTCGGTCGGAGTGAGATCCCAGTCGTGCAAGTGACGGAGCTTCATGCGATTGCCTCCGGTCCTGGTCGCGTGGCACGGGCGATCACCGTGCCACTTCACGGAAGCAAGCAATCCCGCTGCCAGCGATGGCGGCGATCGAGGACGACAGTCAGTATCAGGTGGTGCTTCACACGCCGAGGATATTCGCGATGTTTTCGTAGCCCAGCTTCTGCTTGTCGCTGATCGAGAGATGGGCGAGGCGAATCCGCAGGGTCTCGAACCCCTGGTCCATGTACGGCGCGTTCGAGCCGAACACCACCCTTTCGGGTCCAAGCTCCGACACCATCTCCTCGATGAAATCCTCCCGGTAGACCCCCGAGGTTTCCATGATCACGTTGGGGTTCGCGCGAAGCATTCGGCTGGCGTCATCGAGCAGCAACCCGCTGATGTTCAATTGCCCGCCATGGGTCGCGATGATGGTCACATCCGGAAACTGCCGGGCGAGATCGCCGATTTGGGCCGGATGAGAGAATCCGGGATATCCCCCGGCGATCATCAAGGGCAGTCCGTGCTGCTGCAGATACGTCATGAGCGGAAACACACGCTCGTCGTTTGCCGCGAACTGCTCCTCGAACGGGTGCAGGAACAGCCCTCGCGCGTCGAGGTCCTCGTGCGAGCGTCGCAGCTCGTCCATGGCGCGCTCGCCCTGCCACGGATCCACTCGAGCGAACCCGTGGAAGCGATCATCCTGCTGACGTACCGCCTGTCCCACGAGGGTGTTTTCCGGAGCGAGGTCATAGCCGGGCGGCTTGAGCGGCACCAGGATTGCTCGCTCGACGCTGTTGTTGTCCATGCTCGCGAGAAGATCGTCGACCGACAACTCGATGCCGAACAGCGAGCGCCCGACGTGCGCATGCGCGTCGAAGAGGGGGCCGTCCCAGCGGCGATCATCACTGGATGGCATCGCCGAGCAGCCTTTCGATATTCGTGCGGAAGAGCATTTCTTCCTGCTCGGGCGTCAGGCCCGCGCGACGCACCTTTTCCACCTCGATGGACGGGTCGCAACCGGGACCGTCGCTGCCGAAGAGCACGCGATCGGCGCCCACCGTGTCCACGGCTGCCCGGATCATCGCCGGGTACGGCATTGCCGACGTTTCGAGGACCAGGTTGGGGAGCTGCCTCGCGGCGCGAATCGCGTCACGAGTGTGGAAGTAGCCGCCCATGTGTCCCAGGATGATCGTGGCCTCGGGCACCGCTCGGGCCGCCTCGGCGATCTGGAGCGGCAGCGTGAAATCCTCGTCACCGCAATGGAAGAGGGTTGGCAGTCCCAGAGATGCGGCGTGCCGGATGAGCGCAAGAGTCGGCTCGCTTGCCGGGTGCATCACATAGGTCACGGGATGGAGCTTCAGGCCGCGCATCCCGTATTCCCGAACCGCCCGGTCGAAGAGCTCGACGGCGGCGTCGCCGTAGCGTGGATTCATGCGCGCGTAGCCGATCAGGCGGTCCGGGTAGCGCTGGATTGCCTCAGCGAGGTACTCGATGACGCGCTCGTCGGGTCCGGGGGCATCCCGGTAGGTCATGACGACCGCCCGGTCGATTTCGGCCTCGTCCATCAGCCCGACAATCGCCTCTGGCGGATCGAACCACCCATATGCGGGCGCTTCATCGACGTGGGTGTGCGAATCGATAATCATCGATCCCTCCGGGGTGTGCCCGTCGCGAGCTCCGCCAGCCCGGCCAGTGTCGCATCGTCGTACTCCGCAATCAGGATCGCATTGTACGTCAGCGTGCCGCTCGCCTCGTCGTAGTCGGGATCGAGGAACTCCCCTGCGACTACGTCCAGCGCACCCCGGTTCGGGAGCCTTTGGTTCGCTACGAGGCCCCGGGCGAACTGCAGGCGAAGTTTACT
>CBFGRG010000250.1:0-5494 GCA_965651105.1 uncultured bacterium
CCCGCGGGGTCGGTTTCGTTTACTCGTTGTCGTCAGCGCAGACTGACAGTCAACGCAGTGTTGAAGCTAGCAGAAGATCGCCTGCCACCAGGAAGGGCCGTTGCAGTTGCCGTTGTCGTTACCGTTGCCGTCACCCTCGTTGCCGTTGCCGTTGAAGTTGCCGTTGTCATCGCCGAAGTTGTTGTTGCCGTTGTCTTCGCCGTTGTCGTCACCTTCGTTGCCATTGCCGTTGACGTTGCCGTTGTCATCGCCGAGGTTCTCGTTGCCGTTGTCGTTACCGTTGCCGTCACCCTCGTTGTCGTTGCCGTTGACGTTGCCGTTGTCATCGCCAGCGTTATCGTTGCCGTTGCCGTTGCCGTTCCACCAACCGTCGTTGTAATTGCCGTTGCCGTTGCCGTTGTAGTCACCCCAGTTGCCGTTGCCGTTGCCGTTGCCGTTGCCCGAAGACTGGGCTGCGGCCGGTGCGGCGATGGCGGCGACCATGGCGAGGATCATGCTGGCGACGATTGCGAAGCGGGCGATTTGCTTGGACATGGTGTGCTCCTTGCAACCTGAACCACAGTGGGCCAGGCCAGAGATTGATCGGCGTAATGCGCGAAGAACCTGGGTATGTTGCCGGATTCGCCTCCTTGCCCACGTGGAATACACGTTTAACGTGTATTCGGCTCGGCGTCCGATATTGTGTTGTAGGTCCCATCAACGACACGGTAACAGCGGGAATCTCGTATGTCAATACCTTTCATGCACCAGGGTGTTATGTCACTATTTTGGGGAATACAGAGATCCCATAGCCGGTCGGTTGTGCAGGGAATTTCCCGGTCATGCGTCGCCGGCGAGCTCGCGGGTGATGGCGGGGAGATCGGTGAAAACGTAGTCGGGAACGATGTCGCTTCCAGCCAGATCGTTGCGGGTGGTGACCCCGGTGAGCACCAGCGCCGTTGTCAACCCGGCGCGGGCCGCGGCGAGGATATCCGTGTCGAGTCGGTCGCCAATCATCACCGTCTTGCTGGCGCTCGTGCCGAGCTGAGCGACCGCTGATGTCATCATCAGCGTCTCGGGCTTGCCGATCACGGTCGGCTGCCTGCCGCTCGCGGTCGCGATCGCCGCGATCATGGTGCCGGCGCCCGGCAGCACGCCATCTTCGACCGGCAGGGTGGCATCGGCGTTGGTGGCGATAAAGCGGGCCCCGTTGCGGATCGCCTTCATCGCGCGTGTCATGCGCTCGTAGGTGAATCCCTGGTCGAGCCCGACCACGACCGCGGCGACGTCCTCGGCCGGATCGTCCGTAATTTTGAACGTCGTTCCCGCCTGGAGCTGTTCGGTCAGGGCCGCCGCTCCGATCGGGAGCAGGACCGCGCCGTCGGGAAGCTCGCGTTTGAGGTAGTCGCGGGTGGCGGTGGCGGAGGTCTGGAGGTGTGATTCGGTCACGGTGACGCCGTACTCGGCCATGCGGCGCACGTAGTCGGCTGGTGTGGCGGTGGAATTGTTCGTGGCGAGCAGGTAGGGGAGACCGCGCGCCTCGAGCGCCGCGATGATCTCGTTCACGCCCGGTAGCGCCTGCTTGCCGCGGTACAGGACACCGTCCATATCGAAGATGAATGCCTCGGCGTCCCGAATCGCGACTGGCGCGCTGGCGCCCACAACGTTGTTCTCGCTCACCTGACCAACCCTTCACACAAAAAAACGGCGCGGGTCGCATGTGCCGGCCCGCACCGTCGATTCTAGCCGCTTGTGCCTAGTCGGCCTGGCCGACCACCGCGCGCTCGGTCATCGCCGCGACGATGGCCTCGTTGAAGGCCGGCAGGTCCTTCGGCGTGCGCGAGGTGATGAGGTTTCCGTCGACCACCAGCTCCTCGTCGACGTAGTTGCCACCGGCGTTCTTCACGTCGTCGCGAATCTTGTTCACTGCGGTCAGCTTGCGGTTCTGCAGGACGTCGGCCGAGATCAGCAGCTGCGCGCCGTGGCAGATCGCCGCCACCGGCTTGCCCGACTCGGTGAATTGGCGGGTGAAGGCCACCGCGCCGTCGTCGATGCGCAGGTTTTCCGGGGCGCCACCGCCGGGAATGACGAGCATGTCGAAGTCGTCGGGAGTGACCGTGTCGAAGGTTTCGGTCGCTTCGAGCGATCCGCCCTTCTTGCCCTTGACCTCGCCCTTCTCGATGCCGACGAGCGTCACCTCGGCCCCGGCCTGCTCGAGCGCCTCCTTGGGGTCGGTCGCTTCGATGTCCTCGTAATTCGGGGCAATCACCATCGCCACGCGCTTTGCAGAATTGCTCATGTGGTGCATCCTCCTGGGGGTGCGAATCGAGTCAACGCTCGATTCTTCCGCAAGTCATATGCCTATCTTCGCCGATCGACACGTACACACAAGGAGCGAGTGATGCCTGGGACACCTTCCACCCTCAGCCTGAGCGCCATGGAAGACCGCGTGCTGGCCCAGATCGATCAGGACGAGGTGCTCGAAATCCACGCAGCCCTCGTTCGCGTGCCGTCGATCAATCCGCCGGGCGACGTGCGCGACGCATTCGCCGTGGTCGAGGAAGCGACACGCAAGGCCGGGTTCAACACCCGCTCGGTCGGCGATCACGAACAGATGCCGAACCTGATCGCGACGCTGGGCAATCCCGACGGCCCGACCCTGTGCTTCAACTCTCACTACGACGTCGTGCCGATCGGCGAGCGCTCGGCATGGTCGTACGAGCCGTTCGGCGCCGAGCAGGCCGATGGGCGCGTGTACGGCCGCGGCGCCGGCGACGCCAAGGCGAGCGTGGCCGCGCAGGTGAGCGCCGGCATCGCGCTGGCCCGTGCCGGGGTGCCGCTGCGAGGCAATCTCGTGGTCAATGAGGTTGCCGATGAGGAGGTCGGGGGCGTTCACGGCGCCGAATATGTGGTGCGAGAGAAGTTCTTCGAGCCGGATTGGGTGATCGTCGGCGAGCAGACGCTGAACCGGGTCGCAGTTGGGGAGAAGGGCAGTGCCGGGACCGAGCTCGTGGTGCATGGTCGCACCGCGCACGGCGCGCTGCCCTGGGAGGGCGCCAACGCCATCGAGGCGATGGCCGAAATCATCGTCGCCCTTCGCCGGGAGCTTTGGCCGGAGCTGGCGAAGCGCACGCACGAGTTTTTCCATCCCTCATCGGGGTCGGTGAATATGATGGAAGGTGGCGTCAAGGCGAACGTCGTGCCGGACCGTGCGTCGATCTATATTGACCGGCGGATCGTGCCCGGCGAGGACCCGGCCGAGTGCCGGGCAGAGATCGAGCGCATCGCGAAGGCGGCGGTCGCCGACATGCCGGGAATCACGGTCGAGATCATGCCTGGCTTCATGGGCGGTCACGCGAACGTGGTGCCGGTCGACGATCCGCTGGTGCAGGCGATGATCGGCGCCAACGGTCGCCTCGGCCTTTCGACGGAGCCGACCGGTTTCAGCATGGCCACCGATGGCCGGTTTTTCGCCCGGGCCGGCTATCCGACGATCATCTACGGACCCGGCGACCCGAAGACGGCGCACATTCCGGACGAGTGGGTGGGGATCGACGAGATCATGGAGGCGACGCGCGCCTACGCGATCGCGGCGGTGCGGCTGATCGGCGATCACGATAGACAGGAAGGGTAGGGTACCTTGGCACGCGATCTTTCGGACGTCTACCAGTACATCGACCAGCATGCCGACGAATCGATTGCCGAGCTGCAACGGCTGCTGCGCCAACCGAGCGTGGCAGCGCAGAACGACGGCATGGTGGAGACTGCGGCGATTGTCGAAGAGATGCTCCGTTCCGTCGGGTTCGAGCCGCGCCAGGTGCCGACGGCCGGCTTTCCGGTCGTCTACGCCGAGCAAAAGGGCGTGGCCGACACGACACTGAGCTTCTACAACCACTACGACGTGCAGCCGGCCGACCCGCTTGACGAGTGGGATTCGGACCCGTGGGCGGCGGAGATACGCGATGGTCGTATCTGGGCGCGGGGTGTGGCCGACAACAAGGGAAACATCGCCGCTCGGGTCGCCGCGCTGCGAGCCTGGCGGGCGGTGCGCGGCGATCTGCCACTCAACGTCAAGTTCCTGATCGAGGGCGAGGAAGAAATCAGCTCGCCGAGCCTGATGGACTTCGCGCTGGCCAATCCGGACCTCTGCGCGGCCGATGCCTGCATCTGGGAGTTCGGCGGCAAGGGCATCGACGGGCGGCCGCAAATCCACCTCGGCCTCAAAGGCATCTGCTACGTGGAGCTGCGAGCGAAGGGCGCGCGGCACGACTGGCACTCGTCGGTCGCGACGAGCGTGCCGAACCCGGCGTGGCGGCTGATATGGGCGCTGAACGCGATCAAGGGCGCGGATGGCCGCGTCAACATTCCCGGCTTCTACGACAGCGTCAAGCCGCCGACCGACGAGGAGATCGAAGCGCTGAAGCAGATACCGGATACCGAAGAGACCCGGCTGGAGAACCTCGGCATCGACGAGTTCCTCGATGGTCGGACCGGTCTCGACCTGCACCTGCAGGATTACTTTCAGCCAACATGCACCGTTTCCGGCTTCGTCAGTGGCTACACCGGCGAGGGCGCGAAGACCGTGCTGCCGGGCCGGGCGAAGGCGAAGCTCGACATGCGGCTCGTGGCCGACCAGGATCCGTTCGTGGTCTACGAGGCATTGCGGGCATTTCTCGACGACAACGGCTTCGACGATATCGAGACCGAGCTGCTCGGCGGTCAGTACCCGGCGCGAACCCCGGCCGACGCGCCGATCGCGAAGGTGGTCGCCGAGACCTACGAGGAGCTCTATGGTCAGGCTCCGGTCGTCTACGCGACGTCGCAGGGGTCGGGGCCGTGGTATCAGCTCTGCGCCCAGTTCGGTATCGACGCCTGCACGGCGGGAGTGGGCCACGCGAAGTCGCAGGCGCATGCGCCGAACGAGAACATCTACGTCGAAGATTTCATCCTGGGCATCAAGCACATCTGTGCAATCATGGATCGCTTCGCCACGTCGGCAAGGCGGGCATAGGCGTCACTGGCATGAGCTCCAGGGCGATATTTCCCGATGAAGCGAGGAGACAGACTTGAATGAGTGATCGCAAGGCGATCGAGTCGGCGCTGGCGTGGGTGCCGCGCTGGCTGGCGTTTCAACGCGACTACATGCCGTTCGTGGGTGCCCAGGTTGCCGTTCGCGTCGATGGGGACCTGATCTTCAACCACGCCGTCGGGCTGGCTGATATCGAGAACGCCGTTCCGTTGACGACGGAGCATCACTTCCGCATCGCCTCACACTCGAAGACATTCACGGGCGTCGCCTGCATGCAGCTCGTCGAGCAGGGGAAGCTTCGGCTGGACGACCCGGCCGGCCAGCATGTGCCGGAGCTGGTCGACAGCCCGATGAGCGACGTGACCGTCCGTGAGCTGCTCGGTCACCTCTCCGGAATGATCCGCGACGGCGATGACTGCACCTTCTGGTCGCTCGATCGGCGCTTCCCCAATCGTGCCGAGCTGCTGGAGACGATCCGCACTCACG
>CBFGRG010000251.1:0-5487 GCA_965651105.1 uncultured bacterium
CACGGTGAGGGCGATGGCGGCACCGGGGAAGATGGCGGCCCAGGGCGCAAGCTGGAGGAACCCGTAGGAGGCGCTGACCATCGAGCCCCAGGAGGGGGCGGGCGGCTTATTACCGAGGCCGAGGAACGCGAGCGAGGCTTCGGCCAGGATGGCGAAGGCAAAGATGAGGGAGGCGTGGACGATCAGGGGGGCGGTGATGTTGGGGAAGACGTGAAGGGCCAGGATGCGGCTGGTGGGCGAACCGAGTGAGACGGCGGCTTCCAGGTAGGCGGTGTGACGGACGCTGAAGACGGCGCCACGGACCACGCGCATGAACGTCGGCATGTAGACGATCGCGATCGCGACCATGGCGTTGGTGAGGTCGTTGCCGAGGAGCGAGATGATGGCGATGGCCAGCAAGATGGCGGGGAAGGCGAAGATGACGTCCATGATCAGGGTGAGGACGTTATCCACCCAGCCGCCGACATAGCCCGCGATGAGGCCAAGCACGATGCCGAGCACGCCAGCGAGGCCGACGGCGATGGCGCCGACCTGGAATGAGATGCGGGCGCCGTAGAGCAACCGGCTGAGAATGTCGCGGCCAAATTCGTCGGTGCCGAGCAGGTAGGTGGCGTTGGGTGGCTGGAGGCGGTCGGCCGAGAATTGCTCGGTGGGACCAAACGGGGCCAGCGAAGGGCCAACGACGGCGAGGAGGGCGAAGAGGGCAACGAGCAGGGCGCCGGTGACCGCCAGTTTCTGGTGCATGATCGTGCGCCAGACGCTGGGGCGTTGGGTCTGGCGGGCCTCGCCGAGCGATCCAAGCGCGCGGCCGGAGCCGGACGTGGGGGCCTCGGGTTGGATTCTGGTCTCTGAGGTCATGGTTACCGCGCTCGCAATCGCGGGTCGAGCACCGCGTACAGGATATCGACGAACAGGCTGACGAGGCAGAAGAGGGTGGCGATGACCAGGGTCACGCTCTGGACGACCGGGTAATCCCTGTTGGCGATGGCCTCGTAGATGTAGCGGCCAACCCCGGGCAGGCCGAAGATGGTTTCCACGATGACGGTGCCGCCGAGCAGGCCGGCGATCTGAATGCCGGCGATCGTGATGATCGGCAGGGCGGCGTTCGGGATGACGTGGCGGGTGAGGACGCGACGGGCGGGCAGGCCCTTGGCGCGGGCGGTACGGACGTGGTCCTGGCCGAGGACTTCGAGCACGGCGGAGCGCGTGTTGCGCATGAGGACGGCGGCCAGGGGCAGGGCGAGGCTGATGGAGGGCAGGAGCATGACCTTCAGGTTGCCGAGCGGGTCGTCGGCGAATTCGACGTAGCCGATCGGGGGCAGCCAGCGTAACCAGAAGGAGAAGATCAGGACGAGGAACGTGGCCATCAGGAAGTTCGGCACGGAGATGCCGATCAGGGTGGCGATCGTGGCGGCGTAATCGAGCCCGGAGTTGCGTTTCACGGCGGCGAGCACGCCGACGATAACGGCGGGTATGGTGCCGAGGATGCCGGCCATGATCGTGAGCTGGATGGTAACCGGAAGCCGGAGCCCGAGTTCCTCGTTCAACGACCGTTTGGTGCGGAGCGAGGAGCCGAAATCGCCACGAACGACGTGGCCGAGCCAGCGGACGTATTGCACGGGCTGAGGCTCGTCGAGGCCATAGGCGCGGCGGATGACCTCGCGCTGCTCGTAGCTGATGTTCTGATCAACGCCGATGGCGAGCAGGGTGGCGTCGCCGGGGATGAGCCGGATCAGGGTGAAGACGACGAGCGAGACTCCCAGCAGAATCGGGATCAGTAAGGCGAGACGACGCAGGATGTACTGAAGCATGGGTGGTCTCTTTCCCCGGGCCGGTGTGGTGGGCGGCGAGCGCCACCGGTGACGTTTTCTCGAATGACATAACGACTACGTCTGGTCACGGTGCTTGCCGCAGGCGACACGACCGCGCGTCGCGTCCTGGCCGGCCACGATCGTGCCTGGCGCGGTGTTGCCCGGGCGTTCGGCATCCGGCGTCCGTGTTCCGTCGACGGGCGATGAACACGGACGCCAGCGTGACCGACCCCGCTCCTCCTGGCCGCTAACCAGGCAGCGAGGAGGAGCGGGATGGGGAGCGGGACGCTCCCCCGATGATGACCGTTGCCGGGCACCGCGGACCGGATGCGGTCTGGCCGATTAGCGGTCGAGCCAGGTGACCTTGTACGACACGCCGGAGCCGGTCGGGATGTGGACGTAGCCCATGACGTCGGTCTTCATCGCCTCGTACTGGTTGGCGATGAAGAGGTTGATCCAGGGCAGGTCCTCCAGGAGGATTCGCTGGATCTCCGCGTAAATCTCGGCACGTTCCGCCTGGTCGGTGGCCGCGATGCCGTCGGCGATCAGCTGGTCGACCTCCGGATTGGAGTACTGAACGCCGTTCTGCGACTCGCCGGAACCAAAGCTGGACTGGATCACGTCGTTCGGGTCAACGTACGCGCTCGTCCCGGTGACCGACATGTCGAAATTGCCGGCGAAGTAGTTCTCCAGGTACACCGCGTTTTCCTGGAGCTCGACCTCGGCCTCGATGCCGATCTGCCGGAGCTGCTCCTGGATCACGATCGCCGCGTTCGACAGGAACGGATACTGCGCCCACGACAGGATCTGGCATTCGAAGCCATCGCCGAGGCCGACCTGCTCCAGCAGCGCCTTCGCACCCTCGATGTCGACCGGCGGAATCTCCGATTCGATGCCCGCCCAGTATGTCGAGGGGAAGATCACGTTGGTCGGCGTGCCGGCGCCGAACACGGCCGCGTCGACGATCGGGCCGCGGTCGATTGCCATCGCGATCGCCTGCCGCACTTCGAGCTGGTCGAAGGGCTCGCGGGAGACGTTGATCCCCATGTAGCGAATGTTGGTGTTCTCGCTGCCGGCAATCTCGATCGTCTCGTCGTCCTCGAAGATCGGCAGGTCCTGTACCGGCGCGTACTCGATGATGTCGACCGTCCCCTGCACCAGCGCGGTGGTGCGGGCAGTGTTGTCGGGGATCACCTGGATGAAGAGCTCGTCCAGGTACGGCAGTGGCGCGTCCCAGTAGTCCGGGTTGCGCTCCAGGGTGACCTCGGTGTTGGGGACGTAGTCGACGAAGCGGAAGGGTCCGGTGCCGACCATCGTCTGCATGAGGTCGCCATTCTCCTCCACTACCTCGCGTGGAACGATGGCGATGGATCCTCCGATGAGCTTCGAGAGGAACGACGAATCAGCCGACTTGAGGTTGATCACGACCGTGGCATCGTCGACCACTTCGATGGTGTCGATCGACTCGAGGTCGGACACATTCGGGGAGCCCAGCTCCGGATCCAGGATGCGCTCGAAGCTGTATTTGACGTCGTCGGCGACGAACGCACGGCCGTTGTGGAACGTCACGCCCTGGCGGAGATTGAACGTGTAGGTGGTGCCGTCGTCGGAGATATCCCAGCTCTCGGCGAGCCCAGGGAGCGGCGCGAGGGTCTCGTCGGTGGTCACCAGGTTCTCGTAAACGTGCTCGATCACGTGCCAGGCGGCCGTCAGCTGCGTCAGGTGCGGGTCGAGCTCGGCCGGGTCGGCCTGCACGCCGAGCCTCAGCGTGCCACCAGATACCGGTTCCGGGCTCGCGTCCTGCGCCGCCAGCGCGCCAATGCCGCCCGTGGCGCTGTGCAGCGCGATCATCGCCGGCAGCGAAAGCCCCAGCGCGCCGCCACGCAGGAACGCCTCGCGGCGGGTGAGCCGGCCGCGGGCAATTGCATCCCGCAGCGCGCGGATCGTGGCCATTTCAGATCGGTTCGTTCGAATCTCGGACATATCCGATTCTCCTCATGCTCCTGACGCCGGCGCACGGCAGGTGCCCCCCGGCCGTTCGGCCAGGTCGGCGCCAGTCGCGATCGCGAATAGTACGGGCCCCCAAAGCCACGACGGGGTCACCCCTGCGTGGATGAGGACAGTATGCCCACCAACGAGAGTCTCGCAAATGGCCGGTATTGGCCAACCCGGCATTCGGTGCAATCCGCCGGCGATTCGGCCGGTACGCTCAGGAACCGATGCTGACCTCCTCGAGGGAGCGTCCGGCAACGACACCAAGCAGCCCGAGACCCGCCAGGAACAGCAATGCCGCCTCGGGGCCGAGCAGGGCCAGCGCGCTGCTGACCGCGCCGGCGATCAGCAACAGCACCCCCATCGCCGTATTCGAGACCGCGACATACTCCGTGCGCTGATCACCGGTCGCCATGTCGACAACGTAGGTCTTCCGCGCCACGCGCACGCCGGTATGAGTGATCGTGAGGAGGAAATAGGCGACGATGAAGAGCCAGCTCGCTCCTCCGATCGCATCGACCCGCCCCGCCGCCAACAGCGCGAGAATGATCGCCGAGGCCGCGGCGGCTCCGCCGATCATCAGCGTCCGGCTGGAGCGATCGGCCAATCGGCCGAATGGACGGCCGCCAACGATTCCCGCGAGGCCGGACGCGATCACGAACGGCCCCAACCCGCTCAGGCCCGCACCGCCCTGTTCGGCTGCCAGCGACACCACGAATGGCGGGCTCAGCGCCGACACCAGCAGCAGCGCCCGCACCATCACGAACCGGCGAAACGGCACATCACGGGCCAGCAATGTCCATGACCGCACGATCCAGCTCTCGCCGGAGACCGGCTCCGGTGTTTCACCCTCAGGCTCGCGCACACGGGCATACACCGCGAGCGCGGCGATCCACGCCAGCGCCGCCGCACCCAGCAGCCACGCCAGCGCGGCGGTATTCGCCTCACTGCCACCCCAGACGCGGATGCCGAGCCCGATCGTCACCGCGACCACACCGGAAACCAGCGTGGCGATGCCGTTGATGTCGCCCCGCTGCCCTTTCGGGATCGTGCGGCCCAGCACGTCCTTCGAGGCGATCGAAGTCAGTGCCCGTGACAGCGCGAACGCCGCCAGGGCCAGCAGGATGAGGACGCCAGCGGCCGTTCCGGTGGCAATCGCGGCGGTGACCGCCATCGCTGCGACCGAAACGGCCTGACCGGCGGCGCCGGCCACCCACACCCATTTGCGCTGGCGACGACGTCGGACCCACGGAGTCAGTGCCGCCTGCGGCAGCATCGAGCCCGACTCTCGAATCGGCACCAGCAGGCCAATTGCCCACGCCGGCGCGCCCAGCGCCGCCAGCAGCCAGGTGAGCACGGTCGACGCCTTGACGACCTGGTCGCCAGCATTCTGCAGCGCCTGGCCGGCAACAATGTGCCATCGGTTCCACTCGATCGACGCCTCCGGCTCGGCGGGCCGGCTTGTTTGCGGTGTCCCGGATTTCCGCTCGTCCGGCAAGACTCGCATCGTGCTTCGCGCCATACTGTTGCCCCCTCGTCCAACCCCGCTGACTCATTCCGGCCGGTGCGCACCGGAGTCGCAGGTGACATGCCAGGCAGCCCCGGCACTGGACGTGCGTACCAATCCATACACACAGACTGGCCCGAAGGTTCGTATAATGCAGATTACAGATCATCTAGCCGT
>CBFGRG010000252.1:0-5485 GCA_965651105.1 uncultured bacterium
GTCAACGCGCCAGCCTCCCAGATGCCGACCGTGACTTCGATGTCGTCGTCATCGTCGTCATCGTCGTCATCGTCATCGTCGTCGTCCGGACCGAAGTGCGCGCGTCCCTCGAAGCCCGAGTCGTCGACCTCATCGAGGTCGATCAGCAGCGAGCCGTCACTCTCGACTTCGCCGGTAATCTCACCGCAGGCGATTACCGGAGAATCCGCGCTCTCACCCTCGTGCACCGTCACGATGAACTCGCCGCCGGTCAGGTCGTCGATCGTCTGGTCGATATCCTCTTCCTCGCTGTAGAAGACATCCGGCCGCTCCTCATCGCCACCGAGCTTCTGCCAGTCATCGTCGTCGTCATCGTCGCGGTCGTCATCATCGAGCTCGTCGATGTCCTCCACGACGTTGCCGGGCGCATCGCAGGTCCCCTCGCGGATGAACGCGCCGAAGCGATCGTCGCCATCGGAACCAGAGACCGCCGTCGAGGCCCCATGCTGGTGCCCGTGATCGTCGTCATCATCGTCATCGTCGTGATCGGCGAGTGCCGGTGTCGCCAGCAGCAACATGGCCAGCAACCCCACTGCGAAGGTGCGCAGCAACACGGTCAGGCGGGTGGTCATCGGTCAATCCCTTCGCTGGAACAACGCAACCGGACCGAACGCCCGGCAGCCAGCCGCTATCTCCGCACATTCACTGCCAACCGAGCTCGGTTCACGATTCGCTGCCGGGCAGCGGCGGCTGGTCGGCATCGCTGCCGCCAGGCCCGACATCTCGCCGCCACGCCGAGGTGGTCATCCGGCTCCAGTCATACTCGCTCATGCCGGCTGCTCGCGCGATCGCCGCCAGTTCCGCCAGCCGCTCGGCAAGCTGCTCGCGGGTGCCGGGCGTTTCGGCGACCTCCGGCACCTCGATATCGTCACGCGGCGCATCCTCCTGCTCCACCAGCCGGCGCTCGGCGTCAACATCCGCCATCCGCAGCCCACCCCGCTCCTCGAGCAGGTCGGCGAGGCGCTGCTGCGACTCCGGCGGCAGCCGCCCGGCGCGCTCCCAGACAGTCACCGCGAGGCGACCCTCCAGCATCGCCCGGCGCAGGTCGGGGTGCATTGTCGAAGGGCGCAGCCGCGTTTCCAGGCTCGCCCTGGTCAGTCCGGTCATCCGCATGATCTGGCCGGCGTCGTGGCCGAGGTCCCCCAGCCGCTCGGTCGCCTGCCACTCGGTCACGGGGTTCCGGGTGCGAAGCGTGTTCGCGATCAATGTCATCGCCGCCATCGCCTCCGGATCGGCCTGGCTGAACACGATCGCGGGGATGCGATCGACGCCCGCCTGCCGCGCGGCATTGACGCGCCGGTTGCCGTCGATGATCTCCAGCGAGACGACGCCATCCTCGTCGACACGCTCCTCCAGCCAAACCGGCGCGAGCACGCCATAGCGACGCACGCTGGCGATCATGCGATCGGTCGGCGCAAGGTCCATCGGGGTCAAATCGGCCGTCTCGACGACGCGGAACACGCGTTGCATGTGGAAGAACTCCGTAGCGCCGGCCCTGTGCCGGCTCATCCCCGGTCAGCCCAGCTCGAAGGTGGTAACGCCCCAGACGCGGTCGAGCTGAATCTCCGGGTGCGGTCCGGCGTACATGCGGGCCGTCTCGAAGACCGGCTCCATCCCGCGCGTCCGCGCAGCGCGGGTCGCGACCTCGTTCGGCTCCGGCACATCGAGAAAGACCGGCTCGCCTGGAGCGGCCGCGAGAAACCCATCGAGCAGCCGCTCGGCATCCGCGTGGTCGTCGGCAAAGAGCGGGCCGATCTTGTGCCCGTCGGCGCAAGGGCGCATCAGGCCCCAGGCGACCAGCTCGCCATCGCGGACGATACCGAGCCGAACGGCGTCGGGCTGGGCCATCCAGACGCGCAGGAAGCGCCGCCGATCCGCCTCGAACACGGACCGATCGTACCGGGCGACCTGCTCGAACGGCAATGTATCGAGGTCGACCAGCCCCGGCACCGGCTCGCCGCCACCGATGCCACGATAGCGCGCGTTGCGCCAGGCCAGCTCGAACCCCGACTTCGCGTAGTTCTGCTGCTGCGCCGGCACGCCATCGAGCGCGACAGTGCGCTCTCCCGCGTGTTCCATGCCGGCGCGCCACACCCGCATCCCATACCCGCGACCACGCAGGTCCGGTCGGCAGATGTAGAGTCCGAGGAAGGCGAATCGCTCGCCGTAGCGCACCACGCTGATCACGGCGGCCGGCTCACTGTTGTGCAGCGACGCGAAAAACCCGTCCGGGTCGGCGGCGTGGAAACAGTCGGCGTCGAACCGGCCGGGATTCCACCCCTCCTCACGTGCCCAGTCGAGCGCCAGATGGACCTCGCTCGCCGAGAGCCGGCGAACCTCGATGTCGTCAGCCATGATGACCTCCAAACGCGCATGTCATCCTCAGTGCGGCCCGACGTCCATCCGCAGCCTGACCGGCGCCCCGCCAGGATCGGCGTCCTCGATTTCTGCGCCATTCTGCAGCGCATCGAGGTTGCCAGTCATCACGGTCCAGGTCACGTCCGCTGCCTCGGCATCGTCGCGACACGTATCGTCACCATTGTCGGGCAGACGACGAGAGCCGTCGATTATGACGTCGACTTTCGCATCTGCGCGGTCCACGGCCTGCAGCGTCGCCGTCCACCTGGTCACGTTCCCCTCAACGCCTGCCACAGGTGCGGCTGACCTTCCCGAGCCAGTCTTGCGACACGTGCCGCAACGCGGTGTGATACCGTGCGCTCATCATCGGGACTTCTCGAACAACGCACGAACCACGGTCCGCACCCACGCGTTGGGGCACAGGCGCATCACCGGGAGAGAGGTCATGTCTTCGAAGGGTTGCGGCGGCTTCGTCGACGCATTTCGGGACGGCGGGATCAGCCGCCGCGCGCTCGTCCGCCGCGCGACAGCGGCCGGCCTTTCGGTCGGCGCCGCCACGCTGCTTGCCAACCAGGTGGCCGCGAACGACGCCACCCCGGGCGCGTCTCCCGCTGCCGGGACGACGCCCGCCACCGGAGCCGCCAGGCCGGGGGGCCGCTCCATCAATCGCGAGGAATACAACCGGCTCATCCGGGATACGTTCGATCTCACCCCGCCCGAAGTGACCGGGGGCCAGGTCATCTACGGCGCCTCGGCCGACATCGGCACCCTCAACCCTCACCTGGCCGACGATGTCCTGACCGGTATCGTGGTCGGCAGCATCTTCGAGTCGCTGGTCGGCATCAACCCGACCAACGGCTTCCCCGCTCCGGGCCTGGCCGACTACTGGGGCCTCGCCGACGACGGTATGACCTACACATTCCACCTCGACCCCAATGCGACGTGGCACGACGGCGAGCCGGTGACGGCCGACGATGTGGTGTTCTCCTTCGAGGCCACCCTCGACCCGGACAGCCTCGGCGGCTACCAGTCGACAGTCGGCGGGGTGCTCGCGAGCTATCGCGCGCTCGATGACCAGACCGTCGAGCTGGTCGCGAGGTCGCCCTCGGCCGTCTTCATCGAGAACAGCGCCCTGGCGGTTCCGATCGTGCCCAGGCACCTGTGGGAACACATCCCTCCTTCCGATTGGGGCGCTGACCCCGGCTCGACCGGGCAGGACCCCGACCGGGTGATTGGCTCCGGCCCGTTCCGGTTCGTGGAGTGGGTCGCCGAGGACCACGTCACGCTCGCGCGGAACGAGGCCTACCGGGATCCGGAAGCAATCCCGTACATCGACGAGTTCATTTACCGGGTGATCCCGACGGCGTCCATCGCCACCGACGCCCTGCGGACCGGCGAGGTGGACATCTCAAGGGTTTCATTCAGCGAGATTGACGCGCTCGAGGGGGACCCCGACCTCAATATCGCCGCCTACGACTCTCCGGGCTGGACGCAGCTCATTATGAACCAGGACCCGGACCAAACGTCGCTCTTCATCGACATCCCGGTGCGCCAGGCCTTGATGTACGGGCTCGACCGGCACCTGATCGCCGATGAGATCTTTTTCGGTTACGCCACCCCGGCGAACGGCACCCAGCACCCGCTGTCGATCGCCCACGACGAGAGCCGGATCAACACGATCTACACCTACGATCCCGAGCGGGCCCGTGCGCTGCTCGATGACGCCGGCTGGGTCGTGGGGGACGACGGCATTCGCGAGAAGGACGGCGTCAGGTTCAGCTTCGAGTGCGTGTACGCCGAGAACGTCGACCCTCGCCGGCAAATCCTGACCTACGCACAGCAGGCGTGGAAGGATATCGGGATCGAGATGCAGCCGATCGCCCTACCCTTCCAGTCCCTCATCGACCTGTTCGATACGGGCGAATACGAGATGGTTCTCAATGGGTTCAGCTGGGGAGTCGACGGCGGCCAGGGGGACATTTTCCGCTGCGATGCGGTGCCGCCTGCTGGATTC
Organism: uncultured bacterium; assembly: GCA_965651105.1. Classification (GTDB taxonomy): domain Bacteria; phylum Chloroflexota; class Chloroflexia; order Thermomicrobiales; family UBA6265; genus JACCVC01. The sequence goes on from CBFGRG010000252.1 coordinate 4,412, forward strand.
AACACCATGCACTACTGCAACCCGCGCTACGACGAGCTGGACGCGCAGCAAATGGCCGAGCTCGATGTCGAGAAGCGGGTTGACCTGCTCATCGAGCAATCGAACATCGTCAACGACGAGGTCGCCGCCGGCGTGCTCCTGTTTCACACCTCCGTGTTTGGCTCCCGCGCGACGCTGCACAATTTCCTGCCGAACGGGTACGACGAGTTCTGGAGCATGCCGTGGTGGTGGACCGAGGTGCAGTAGCTCCGGCCCCGAGGCATCGCACGCACCAGCATCATCCCGATCATCCGCCGCAACAGTGGGTCATCAGCCCCCAACCGGCTGCCCGATGCGATCCCAGGCCCGCATGGCTCGATCGACCCACACCGACCGGTCGATGCCCATCTCCTGTCCCTCACGCGCAAGCTCGCGCAAGGTCCCGTCCAGGCGCACCACGAATGCGACCATTCGCTCGGCACGATCATCCCCTGGCCCGGAAGCCGTCTGAACCTCCGTCGCGCCGGTTGGCCCCGAATCGGACTGATGCGCGCCAGCGTCACTACCGTCGGAATCGCTGCGCACGCTGTCCGTGACACGGGGACTGACTTGGGCGATCCGCTCCGGAAACCCGGAACCCGGTTCTCTCGCCGGCACCGCGGTCTGAATGGAATCGAGTTTCCCGGCGGGCGCAGGAGCCACGACATGAGAAGCTGCCGGATCCGAGTCTGAACGAATCGATTCGGGCACGCCGATCGTTGCGGCACGCGCGGCTATCGACGGACCGGGCAGGACGCCTGGCACGTTGGTGGAGTCAGTTGCGTCCTGAAGCCGATCCGTCGGCCCGGCCGTCTCTGCCGAGACCACCGGCGACGGCGCTGGTACCCGGGGCGAAGCGGGTGCATGGTTGAGTTCCGGCCCGGTCAACGATGCACGTTCGGATTCAGTCGAGACAGTCGATTCCGGCACAAACGGAGAGGAAGGGATCTCGACCACCTGCAGGCTGGTGTCACCCCATTCATCGAATGGCACGTCCTCCCTGGCAGGTTCTGCGACCGCAAACTCCTCGGGATGCCGCTCGGCGAGATCCGGGAG
>CBFGRG010000253.1:0-5450 GCA_965651105.1 uncultured bacterium
CACGCGCAGGCGGTCGTTTCGGCCGATGCCGACGCCACCCGCGCTGGTCTCGATATCCTCGCCCAGGGCGGCACCGCCGCCGACGCCGCCGTGGCCGTGGCAGCGGTGCTGAGCGTGGTCGAATCGTGGTTTTCCAGCGCGCTCGGCGGGGGAACCTGGGGCATCTACTACGATGCCGCCAACCACGACCTCACCAGTCTCGACGGCGTCGGGCGCACCGGCAGCAAGGCGACACTGGATGACTACCGCGGGCGCATCAGGGATGTCGGCATCCACCACGCGATCGTTCCCGCCGCGTGGGACGCCTGGATGCTCTGGCTGGGGCGATACGGCCGGCTCGATCTTGGGCCGATCCTCGCCCCGGCAATCGGCCTCGCGCGCGACGGACGCCCCGCCAGCGCCGATATGGCCCGTTGGCTGAAAACGCGCGAGGACGAGATCGCCGAGCTGCCCGACACCGCCGCGATTTACGCGCCCGACGGCGAGGTAGCGAAGGAAGGCGACGTGGTCCGCCAGGAGGCGATGGCCGACACGTTCGAGGATCTGGTGGAGGCGTGGGACGACGGTCTGGCGACATCGCGCGAGGCGGCGGTGCAGGCGGCGCGTGACCACTTCTACCGCGGCCCCATCGCCGAGGCGATCGTGGCGTTTTCGGACGAACACGACGGCTACTTCACGCTGGAGGATTTCGCCAGTTTCGAGGCGGAGATCGTCACGCCGGTCACGATCGACTACGGCGACGGCGTCCAGGTCTACCAATGCCCGCCCAACAGCCAGGGCATCACCATGTTGATGGCGCTCAATATCCTCAAGGGGTTCGATCTCGCGCCGATGGATCCCGAAGGCGCCGATGCCATTCATCTTCAGGTCGAGGCGATCAAGCTCGCCTTCGCCGATCGCTACCAGTACATCGGCGATCCGGCCCGGGTCGATATCCCGGTTGACCAGCTGCTCTCCGACGAGCACGCCGACGGCATGCGCGAGCTGATCGCGATGGACAGCGTGCTGGAATGGCAGGAGGACGTAAGTCGAGCCACCTCACCACCGCATCACACGACGACGTTCCACATCGTCGACCAGTGGGGCAACGCCGCGGCGGTGACCACCAGCCTCGGCGCCCAGTTCCTCGTCGTTGGCGACACGGGCATCCACATTAACGAGCGCATGGGCTTCCTCTCCCTGGAGCCGGGCAATGTGAACGAGCTGACGCCAGGATTCAAGGTGCGCCACACGTCATGCCCCTACGTCGCGTTCCGCAATGGCCAGATCTTCATGCTCGGGGGAAACACGGGCGTCGACACGCAGCCACAGGGACAGGTTCAGCAGTTCCTCAACGTGATCGAGTGGGGCATGTCGGCGCAGGAGGCGATCGACCAGCCGCGGTTCGTCTCCACGGCGTTCCCGTCCACGGTCTACCCCTACAACGTGGAAAACACGCTTCAGATGGAGGCGGGCTTCCGGGGCAGCGTGGTGACGGACCTGCGCAGGCGAGGACACGACGTCGACCTCGGCGACGGACGATTCGGCTCGGCCAACATGATCGTGCTGCGGGATGACGGGCTCGACCTTGGCGTGGAGTCGCGATCCGACGCGGCGTCGGGCGAGATCGTGCCCGCCGACTCCTGATCCTCACCGGGAACCGGCTGCCGCCTGCCGGCGTCAATTCCTGCAGGGGCGCACCCGTGGTGGGCGCGGTGTTTGCCTGTTGCCACCCGTATCGGACCGGGTATCCTGATCGCAAGCACAAACACCGTCCGCCCCTGATGTCGTCCATTGACCCCCGTAGAGGAGCCGCACCGATGTCGACCCGGCACCATGTTGCGATTCGCCGCCTGCTCGCGCTGGCGATGGTGATCACCTCGCTGGCGATGATCGCGCCGGCGAACGTCGCAGCCGCGCAGAACGACCGCGGGCTGATCGACGCCACGTCCTACCAGAGCCCGCAATTCGGGTACTCCGTCACATGGTCCGACGCCTGGGCGGTACAGGATCGGGACGTCATCACCAACCCCGGCGGGTTCGACACGATCACGCTGCGGTCGAACGCCGGCACGTTGCGCGTCTCCGGCCGGGCCGATACCTACAACCCGCTCACCTTCCTGCAGGACACGATCGCGATCCAGCTCGCCAGCGGCGGCACGATCATCAACCAGGATACGATCGGCGCCGTCCCCACGGCCGAGCTGCAGGTTGGTCCCGACCGGATGCGGCTCGATGTGCTGAGCCTCCCCGGTGCCGGGGCGATCGTGCTGGTGAGCCTGCGCGCGCCGGAGGGACAATACGCCGCTGCGCTCGAGGACGCGCGCAACGGCGTTCAGATCGACAACGCGGCGGTGTTCGGCGGCGCCACCACCCCCGGAGAGACGCCGACCGAGGTCGCCACCCAGGAAGGCACCGAGACGCCGCTGCCGACCTCGACGGTGGAGGTGCTCGGCTCCGGCATCGAAGGCAACACGTTCACCAGCCCCAACTTCGGCTTCGCCGTCTCCTGGGACCCGGAGACGTGGTCGGTGCCTGACGAGGCCGAATACAGCGAGCCTGGTCTCGACATGCTGCGACTGGTCGCCGAAACCGGCCCGATCCTGGTGACGGGATGGGAAGCCTACGACGGCAATCCGTCCAGCTGCCTGCTGGGCGAGCAAACCTATTACAACGATCCCGAATCGGGCATTTCCGAGTACCAGGTCGCGGTCGATGCCAACGGCAACGAGCTGACCGGCTCCGATGAGCAGTCGGCGTGGGGCGTGTTCACCAACGTCTTCACCGATCCGGAGAACCCGAGCGCCGAGCCGGAGAACTACGTCGACTACATCAACTGCGTCAGCATGGGCGACGGCAAGTCAGTCGTCATCTTCTACTCGTACGCGCGGCGGGACGACTACAACGACCATATCGGCAAGGTGATCGCCCTCGTCGACTCGCTCGAGTTGCCGACTGCCACTGGTACCCCACCGGCGACGACCGGTCCGGCTACCGAAGTTCCGGCGACCACAGCGACTCCGCCGACCGAAACGGCGACGGCCGCGGCGCCATCGCCGACCGCCGCGGTTGAGACTCCGGCCACGACCGTAACGCCGGTCGCAGGGCAGTCCGCCACGGTCGGCGACACGGAAGTGAGCTGGTCGGGCGAATGGGAATCGACCGGCTCGGACTCCGGCGGCCAGCAGGTCGCGCTCTCCCGGGGAACTCCGGGAACGGGCGTGTTCAGCCTCGCCAGTTACGGTGAGTTCCTGGATCCATCGGCCTCCACGGCTCAGCAGGCGGTCGAGGTGTTCGCCGGCGCGTTCTTCGACAGCGCGCAGGCGGAAAACGTGACGCCGCTCAACAGCGGCACCCTGCCCGATGGCACCGTCTGGCAAAGCTGGACCTTCTCGATCCAGGGCAGCGAGCTGATCTTCGTTGCCACCGGCAGCCAGACCGCCGGCGGCGCGTGGAGCATCTCCACCCTCACCGCGGATGCTGACAGCTTCACCGACATGCTCGCCAGCGCGCAGCAGGAGATCCTGCTCGACGGGCAGCCGACGTTCATGGCCGGTGTCGACCCGGCCGCGTTAACGACCCAGGGCACCGGCCAGCCTGTCGAGACGACCGCGACGCCGGATCAGACGGCGACGGCCCCGACGGAAACGCCGACCACAACGGCTGGAACCACGACTCCGGCGTCCGGCGGAACGCCACCGGACATCGGCGCCGGCGACACCGTCACCGGTCAGACATACACCTACGCCTTCACGATTCCGGTGGGCTGGAACGTGACCGCCTCGGAGCTCGGCGGTGAGACCGAGCGAACGGAGCTGACCAACGGCACCAGCACGGTGTCGATCGAGGCCCGGGCGATGCAGGCACAGACGCTCTCCGACTGTGTCACCAACGTCGCTGACGGGCAGCAAACCCAGCCGATCTACACCGATCTCGAGCTGGCGCGCACGTCCGATGGCCAGCCGTTCACCGGCGAGGATCAGTTCACCGCGTTCGCCAACTACACCTTTACCGGCCCCGACGGCGAGACGTGGGCGCACTTCATCGAGTGTCGCTGGATCGAGCAGGGGCAGTCGGTGCTGGTCGTGGTGCAGGATGTGCCGCAGGACAGGTTCGGCGCCGAGCGCCCGGCCCGGCGGCAAATCCAGAACTCCATCGAGATCGGAGGGTAACTCCCGAGCGGGGGCGATATCGCTGCATGATATCGTTCCCGCCTGCCCCTCCCTACGCCGTCCGGTCGCGGTTCCGGGTGTCCTGTCGCTCGTTGAACTGCACCGGAAGGCCATCCGGGTCGTTGACCCGGAAGAAGCGGCCGAAGCCGATGTCCTGGATCGGTCCGCCCAGGGGGTAGCCCCGCTCCTCACAGGTCGCGTAGAGACGATCGAGGGTGGCGCCGTCAACGGCGATGTTGAGCGTCAACCGGTCGCTCGGCGGCGCGAGCTCCTCCGACATCGCGCCGTGCAGCGCGAAGATCGCGTCGCCAAAGACGAACTCATTCCACATCGGGTTCAGCTCACCCCGTCGCGCGAATCCGAGCGATTCGTAAAAGGCGACGGCGCGGGCCATGTCCTTGACATAGGCGATGACAGACAGGTGCATTGGCGGTCTCCTGCAGAAGTGCACAACGGGAATCTTGGCCGAGCATGGCGGCGCGTGGAGTCACTCGGGTCGATATATTCGAAGATCGGGGATGCGCTCAAAGTGGCGGAGATTGAGCGTCAGCAAGGTCAGGTCGTGGTGAAGTGCAGTTGCGGCGATCAGGAGATCGAAATCCGGGATAAGCTGACCGCGGCGGCGCAGAAATGCGCGAATCTCGGCGAACTGCTCCATGATCGGATCACTGAGATTGATCACGTGATAGTGATCGAGAAACCTGCGAACGCCGACGAGTTGGCCCTGGGGATTTACCGTGGCAAATGCACCGTCATACAACTCCCCAACGGTGACGAGGCTGACATGAATCTGGCTGTCGGCCAGCATGCGCAGGGTATGCGTTGCCGGCTCGCGCTTGCCGAAAACCTGAATGATCCAGTCGGTGTCAAGAAGGTACATCAGGGACGATCAGCCGGGCGGGAGCCCGCCTGCCGCTGACGGTAAACATCTTCAACCATCTGGTCGATATCCAGATCCGCCCAACTGCCTGCGACCTCATCCAGCATCTGACGCACAGCCTCCGCGTCCGGCTCATACGCGATCGACTGGTCATCGCCGACTTTGCTGAGCTGGTAGACGACTCCGCGTCGCTCCAGCAACACGGGGGAGTGTGCATCAGCCTCGTCCAGCAGCGAGACGAGCTCGCTCTCCTGGGTCACCCTGACAGGTTTCACGTGCTTCGCCATGTCACGCCTCCTGTGACGACAGCCACTTTCTCAGTATAGGGTGGGCAGCAGGTCGGGTTCGGTACGGTTTTGGAGTCACCCCGGTTTGCGGGCGACGACGGTGACTTCGTCGCGGTTGTGGTGGAGCTGGCG
>CBFGRG010000254.1:0-5406 GCA_965651105.1 uncultured bacterium
CGAGGGGGCGGCCCATCAGGACCGCCCCCTCGCTGTTTTGTTTGCTCGCAATTCGCCACTGGGACGGCTCTACGAGTTTGCCGGCGTCATGCGTTCCGCGATCGACTTCTCCAGCAATCCATGAATCAACGCGTAGTCCCCGGCCGGCACGTTGTGAACGTTGCCCTGGAACGCCAGCGTCCAGTTCTTCTCCGGCCACTTGCTGGCGTGGATCATCTGGCGGGCCACGGGCTCCGCGTCGATCCATGCCTCCTCGTCGGCGACCAGCTCCGGCTCGATCTCGACACGAAACGGGTAATTCTCCGGAGAGCCATCGCGTTTCGTGTTCTTGCTGGTCCAGATCAGGTCGTCGCCCTCGAAATACTCGCTGGTGACCGTTGCCGTCGCCGCGAACATCTTCTTGCCGGTGAGGTAGAAGATCAGCTTGTCGCCGGGCTTCATTTGCTCGGCCTTCTTGCGATGGCGGGATTTCATCCCCTGCACGGTGAAGCCGCGAGCCTTCGTTTGCGCAAAATTGTCGGGCGAGCTCACCAGAATCCAGTACTGCCGGTCGGCCATGTCGTCTCCCTCGGTTCGGTCGTGCCGCTTCTGGGTGGCAGTGTACCGCTCCCCCTGCGTGCCAGCCGTTACCATTTCGGGCAAAGGGTGCCCGCCGGCGATTGACGGTATCGGCCTCCCTGCCGATACTCGGGATGCGACGGGCTCGCGGAAGCCATCCGGAAAGGCACGCCATCGGTGGATCGACGACTTTTCATCTCCCATCTCCAATCGATCTGCGGAACCGAATACGTTCGTCACGACCCGACCGACCTGATGGTCTACGAGTACGACGGGTCGGTCGACGGCGCGGTCGATACCGAGCGGCCGCTGGCGGTGGTGCTACCAGCGACGACGGAGGAGGTTTCGGCTGTCGTCGCACTCGCGTGGAAACATGGGGTGCCAGTCGTCGCGCGGGGTGCGGGAACCGGTCTCTCCGGCGGCGCCGTCGCCCGTGGTGGCGGCATCATCATCGCCCTGACCCGGATGGAGCGGGTGCTGCGCGTAGATCCGGTCAGTCGCACCGCGCTGGTTGAGCCCGGGGTGATCAACCTCGAGCTCTCCCTCCAGGTCAGTGGACAGGGACTCTTCTTCGCGCCCGATCCTTCGAGCCAAAAGGCGTGCACGATCGGCGGCAATGTCGCCGAGAATTCCGGTGGGCCACACTGCCTCAAGTACGGCGTCACCACCAACCACATCCTTGGCCTGGAGGTTGTGTTGCCCGACGGCGAGATCGTCTGGCTGGACGGCAACGGGCCTGGCGCGGCTGGGCTCGATCTCGTCGCGATCCTCGTCGGCTCCGAGGGGATGCTCGGCATTGCCACGAAGGCGCTGGTCAAGCTGGTGCCCAAACCCGACGATGTGCACGTCCATCTCGCCGCGTTCGGCACGATGGACGATGCCGCGGCGGCGGTGACGAACATCATCGGCGCGGGAATCCTGCCGGCGTCGCTGGAGATGATGGACCACCTCACGATCGAGGCGGTGGAGCCGGCGTACCACGCCGGTTACCCGATGGACGCCGCCGCGGTGCTGCTGGTCGAGGTCGACGGCACGCGCCAGGAGGTCGCGGCTACCAGCGAGCACATCGACCGGATCGCGCGGGAGAGCGGAGCGACATCGTTTCGGTCAGCCGCGACGCCGGCGGAGCAGGAGCTGCTGTGGAAGGGTCGCAAGATGGCGCTGGCGGCGATGGGTCGCCTCGCGCCGAACTACTACCTGCACGACACCGTGGTGCCTCGCACCCAGCTCACCAGCACGCTGCAGGCAGTCGATGAAATCTCGAACGAATACGGGCTGCCGATCGCCAATGTCTTTCACGCCGGTGACGGCAACCTCCATCCGCTGATGCTGTTCGATCGGCGGCGGGCGGGCGAGGTTGAAAAGGTGCTGGAGGCGAGCCATCACCTGATCCACGCGTGTGTCGAGCGGGGCGGCACGCTTTCCGGCGAACACGGCATCGGCTCGGAGAAGCGGGGGTATATGGAGCTCGTGTACACCCGCGAGGACCTCGTCGCGATGGCCGGTGTCAAGGACGCATTCGACCCCCGCGGCTTGCTCAATCCCGAGAAGGTGTTGCCGAAGGGGTATATGTGCGGTGAGGTTCGCGCGCTGCACAACCAGGCGATGGCGCAGAAACACGGTATCCACCCGATGTAGGAGACGGCATGACCGACAGGATCATCGACGGCGTGACGCCGGGCCGTATCGAGACGCCCGCGGACGCGGATCAGGTGGCCGATATCGTCCGGGAGGCTGATGCCTCCGGTGGCTGGGTGCTGCCGGTCGGCGGCGGTACCGCGATGGCCGGCGCGAACCCGGTCGATACCGTGCCTATCGCGCTCGACCTGACCAGGGTGAAGGGCATCATCGAGTACACCCCTGCCGACATGACTGTCTCGGTATGGGCTGGTACTCGCTGGGCCGAGCTTCAGGCCGCGCTGGCGGAGCACGGCCAGAACCTCCCGCTCGATATGCCGTTACCCGATGTGGCGACGGTTGGCGGCGTGGCGGCGACCGGGTATGCCGGTCCCCGCCGGCTGCGCGACGGCGCGCTGAAGGACCTGATTCTCGGCGCCTCCTACGTGCGCGGCGACGGCATGGCGGCGAAGGCGGGCGGAATGGTGGTCAAGAACGTCAGCGGGTTCGAGATTCCGCGGCTTCTGCACGGATCGTGGGGATCGCTTGCCGTCGTGACTTCCCTGAACTTCAAGGTGATTCCCGCGCACGAGCACGAGATTACGATCATGGCGGCCGAGGGTGAGGCGATTGCCCTGGGCGATCGCGTGCTCGCGTTGACGGGCGCGCGACCCGCGATCACGAGCGCAGTCGTGGATGGCACGCTGGAGGCGGCGACGGCCGCGATCCGGGTGATGGGCCGGTCGGGTCCGGCCACCGAGCTCGCGTCCGAGATTCGCGGTGAGGACGCCATTGTCTGGGGCGAGACGATCGACGACGGCGCTGCTTCGGCGAAATGGTGGCAGGAGCGGGAAGATCGTCTCGCCGATGCCGGCGCCGAGACGGTGGCGATCGAGATCGGCTGCCCTCCGTCGCGATTCGTCGACACGTTACGGACCCTCCGCAATGCGTTCCCGAATCCGGCCGCCGTGGCACTACATGCATCGCCCGGCGTCGGCGCGATCGCGCTGGCGTTCCCGGCTGAGTCCACGTCGCTTGCGACCTGGGCGCGACTCTGGAGCGAGCACGGCCTTGGCGACCACGCCCGGTTCGTGATCGCATCCGCGCCGCGCGAATGGCGGGCCGAGCGGGATGTCTGGTTCATTGAACCCGGCCCGCGAAAGATGATGCAGGCGCTGAAGTCGAGTTTCGATCCGAACGACACGTTGAATCGCGGGCGTCTCTGGACGGCGCCGGCGACGACCCCGGCCTGAGGCGAGGTATCCCAATGGCAACGCAGGCAACTCCGATCGACCAGACCATCGCCGAGGCCGAACGCGCCCTGACCGGCTATTCCGGGCACGATGTTCCCGACGACAAGCTCTTGCACGACTGTGTCCATTGCGGCATGTGCCTGCCGACGTGCCCCACCTACAGGCTTACCGGCAGTGAGGCATCATCGCCGCGCGGACGGCTGTGGATGATGCGCGCTGTCGGCGAGGGTCGGCTCGATCTGCTCGATTCGGCTTTCGACGAGCAGATGTACCAGTGCCTCAACTGCCGCGCCTGCGAGGCGGTTTGCCCCTCTGGCGTGCAGTACGGTCCGCTGGTCGAGGCGGCACGGTCGCAGCTCGAGCAGCATCGGCCCCGGCCACTCTGGCAGCGAGTGGCGCGAACGGTCGGCATGCGCGTTCCGTTCGATGATGTGCGCCGGATGCGACTGATGGTCGGTGGCCTGCGTCTTTACCAGAAGACCGGGCTGGCTGCCCTGGTGCGCCGAATTGGGTTGCTGCGGCTGCTTCGTCTGGAAACGCTGGAGGCGATGGTGCCGCCCCTGGAGGAGCCGGCGCTGGTGTCCGGGACCGAGACGTGGCGACCGGATAGTGCACCGAAACAGGCGCACCTGTTCAACGGCTGCGTGATGAGCACGGTGTTCCCGAATGTGAACCGAGCCACCGGCCGGTCACTCGCGCACAACGGTTACGCCACCGATGTTCCGGCCGGCCAGCAATGCTGCGGTGCGCTGTTCGTCCATGCGGGCATGATGAACGAAGCCCGACGGTTGGCACGGACCAACATCGACGCGTTCGAAGCGGCCGGCGAGGGGCCGGTGGTCGTCACCGCTGCCGGGTGCGGCGCGGCGCTGAAGGAGTACGGTCATTTGCTCAAGGACGACACCTCCTACGCCGTCCGGGCGGAGGCGTTCGCCGATCGCGTGGTCGACGTCAGCGAGCTGCTCGGATCGGGCGACCTCGCGCAGCCCTCGGATGATGTGAAGCTCGAGGTGACCTATCAGGAGCCGTGTCACCTGGCGCACGCGCAGCGCATCACGCAGCAGCCGCGAAACATCCTCAACGCGATCCCGGGGCTTGAGCTCAACGAGATGCGCGAGTCGTCGCTGTGCTGCGGAAGTGCAGGCATTTACAACATCATTCGCCGCGAGATGGCTGACGATCTCGGCGACCGCAAGGCCGAGGCGATCCGCGATACCGGCGTGAAGACGGTGATCACCGCAAATCCCGGTTGCCACATGCAGCTCAGGACGTCACTGCGACGGAATGAGGTCGACACCGAGGTGCTGCATATCGCGCAGGTGCTGGATCGCGCCTACGGTGGCCGCGAGAGCGCCGAGCGCGGTGACTGGGCGTTCCGCCGCACATCGAACGGTCAGCCGTCGCCCGACGCCTGATCGGGCTGGAGCTCGGCCAGCGGGAAGCGGATCGTTGCCAACGTGCCGGTCTCCGTGGGCTCGATGGTGAAGGTGCCGCGAAGGTCCGAGGACACCAGGCGCTGCGTGATCCGCATGCCGAGGCCGTCGCTGTGCGCCGGATCGAACTCTTTCGGGATCTTCCGGCCGTCGTTGAAGACGGAGATGACCGCGTTGCCGCGCTCCTCGTGCCCGCTGATGCGGACATGGCCCCTGGATCGCCCCTTGAAGCCGTGATGGATGGCGTTGGCCGTCAGCTCGTTGATCAGGAGCGCGATGATCGTCGCCTGCCGCGATGGCACGCGCAGCGTCGACGGAGGAATGTCATAGGTCACCGTCAGGCCCGGCGGCGTCAGCGTGCTGTGGGCTTCTTCCGCCACCATTCGGGCGAGCGTATCCACCGTGGTACCGGCGAGCCGCGATTCGTCGCTCATCAGGTCGTGCACACCGGCGATCGCCTGGATGCGGCCCACCGCCTCGCCCAGCTCGAAGGTCCAGGGGGCATCCGGATCCGAACGCAGCTGGAGCGACAGGAGGGCGGCGAC
>CBFGRG010000255.1:0-5403 GCA_965651105.1 uncultured bacterium
CTCAGGCCGAGCCGGGGCGGCGCCCTGCCCGGCTCGGCACGATCGATCGCTTCCTGCCACTTTGGATCCTGCTCGCAATGGGACTCGGCATCCTGCTGGGCAAGCTTTTCCCGGATCTCGGCGAGTGGCTCGACAAGGTGCAAGTCGCCGGCGTTTCCCTGCCGATTGCGATCGGCCTGCTCTGGATGATGTATCCGGTACTGGCAAAGGTGAACTACGGCGCCATGGGCCGCCTCGGCACCAACGGCCGGCTGATGGGCATCACGCTGGTCCTCAACTGGCTGGTCGGCCCGCTGCTGATGTTCGGGCTCGCATGGGCCTTCCTGCCCGACGAGCCGCACTACCGCACCGGCCTCATCCTGATTGGCCTCGCACGCTGCATCGCAATGGTGCTGATCTGGAACCAGCTCGCCTGCGGCGACGGCGAGGTCGCGGCCCTGCTGGTGGCGGTCAACTCTATCTTCCAGATCCTGATGTACTCGGTGCTGGGCTGGCTCTTCCTGACCGCAATTCCCGGGTGGTTCGGCGCGACGACGACCGAGCTGGACGTGTCGATGTGGGACATCGCGAAGAACGTGCTGATCTTCCTCGGTATCCCGCTCGCGGCGGCGTTCCTGACTCGGGCCACGCTCATTCCCGCCAAGGGCCACACGTGGTACACCACACGATTCCTCCCGCGGATCGGCCCGACCGCGCTGCTGGGGCTCCTCTACACCATCGTCATGATGTTCGCGATGCAGGGCGACCGCCTGCTGGACGCGCCCTGGCACATCCTCCGGATCGCCATGCCGCTCGTTGTCTACTTCGGGCTGATGTTTTTCATCGCCTTCTTCAGCGCGCGCCGGCTGGGCTTCACCTACGAAGAGACGGCGGCGATCGCCTTCACCGCCGCCGGCAACAACTTCGAGCTGGCGATCGCCGTCGCGATCGGCGTCTTCGGCATCGCCTCCGGCGAGGCGCTGACCGGCGTGATCGGCCCGCTGATCGAGGTACCGGTGCTGGTCGCGCTCGCGTATGTCGCCCTTTGGCTGCGCGATCGCGTTTTTCCCGCTCATTCGGCCCCGGACCCAACGGTAGCTGGCTAGCTCAGGGAGGACACTCGGTGATGATAGATGATGATTTCAACAGGAACGAGATCGAGCGCATGGTGCAGCGCCTGGCCCGCGAGGAGTGCCCGGATGGTGCCTGCCCCATCGAGCCGGTGCTCAAGTGCTGCGTGCACGATGCTGTTGCACGTCTGCTCTCCGCCGGCGCAATCACCGGCTATGTGCCGGTGCTGGCGCTGAAAGAGGTCCGTAATTGCATCCGCGCCGGTACCTGCGATGGGGTTCCCGCATGAGCGGTCAGCGCATCGCGATCTTCGGCGACCTTCACGGCAACAGCGCCGCGACCGAGGCCGTGCTTGGCGCGATCGACACCGAGGCGCCTGACGCCATGTATTGCCTCGGCGATCTCGTCGGCTACGGCCCCCGCCCGAACGAGACGATCGACCTCGTCCGCCAACGCGCCATCCCCGTGATCATGGGGAACTACGACGATGGGGTCGGCTTCGACCGCGACAATTGCGGCTGCGCCTACAAGGACGCCGACGAGGAGGCGCGCGGGCAGGCGTCGCTGATGTGGACGCGGGCGACAGTCGATGCTGACTGCAAGGCGTATCTGCGGTCGTTCGTACCCGAGATTCGGTTCGAGGCCCGCGGGAAGCGCTTTCGGCTCGTCCACGGCAGCCCTCGGCGGTTCAACGAATATCTCTTTGAGGATCGCGACCCCCGCTCGCTGGCGCGCATCGCGAAGGCCGCCGACTGTGACGTGCTCGTCTTTGGCCATACCCACAAGCCGTGGGTGCGGGAGATCGAAGGAGTACTGTTCGTCAACGCCGGCAGCGCCGGCAAGCCGAAGGATGGTGATGCTCGCGCCTGCTGGGTGCTGCTGACGATCGGCGACGATGGTACCGTGGAGAGCGACACCCGCCGCGTCGACTACGACATCGCCGCGATGGCGGCGGCGATCCGCGCAGCCGAGGGACTGCCGGACCAGTTCGCGACGGATATTGAGACCGGCGGGAGCGCCCTATGACGACATCGTTCACCAGAAGCGGCAAGCCGAAGCGATCCGTCGAGTCGATTCGGGTCGAGCGCCAGTACGCGAACGCGATCCGGCTTTTCCTCGCCGGCGAGTTGCCGAACTTTGACCACCAGCGGCACGTCCACGTCGCCAACATCCTCCGCCACCTGCCATACGGGCGGGAGCTGATGCACCTCGGCCTGCAGGTCATGGCCTACCGGCACTACATCCCCGACAAGTACAGCGCCGAGATCACCGACCGCTCCTGGGACCGGCTCGACGGCACGCTACCGGACCCGGCTGTCTTCGACGACCTTCCTGGCGGTGCATCGGGAACGCCCGCGCAGCCGTGACCGACAACTTGACGGAGGCTGGTCACTCCTCCACCGGCGGGCCACGGTGCGCAGCGGCATCCCGATTCGTTGCTCGCTCGCGCTGGATCGGCGGGCAAGGCAGGTCGGCATAGGTGCAGAAGACACAGCAATCCCCCTCCGCCGGTCGCAGCGTCACGCCGCACGCATCGCAACGGTAGAAGAACTGGCAGGAGCCATCGCTCATCGTTTCGGTGTGGATCGCTCCGCATTCAGGACAGGTCAAGATCGCCGTCCAGGTGATTTCCATCGCCAATCCTCCTTTTCAGCGGCACCGAGCCAGCCGCAATCGCGATATCTCCCAGCGCGCCGGCCAGCGTCACCCCAGCCGCGTGACCACCTCCCGGACGACGTCCCAGCGGTCGTGGTCGTCGACGAGTCGGGCGGAATACCACGCGACGCCGGCGATGGGCCGGTCGGCGAACGTTTCCGCCTGTTTGATCAGCATCTCCGGCTCGTGCTCGGCGTAGAGCGCCACCCAGCAGGTCCCATCCGGCAGCGCGTCGAGGTGCTGCCCGGTGAGTTTCGCCCAGTCCCACGACTCGCCGGCGCGAATCGTCGAATAGACCATCGGCATCACGTCGGTGCACAGCCCCTGCTCGACCCACGCCCAGCCGTCCTGGCCAAAGATGGCGGTGTGATCGGGTTGGCCGCGGGTCTCGGCGCCGTAGTCAGGCATGATCGACGCCGATACGCGCATGTCGGTTGGCGTCCGATCGCGCACTTCGGCGACGAGGTCGGTGATGCCGTCCGCGCTGCGCTTTCCGTCAACAGGATCGAACCACCCGTCGGTCGGGTAACGAATTCGGTCGAGGTGAATGCCCGCGAGCGGGTAGCGATTGACGAGCTCCGACGTCGCCGCCTGCATCTCGCGCACGACGTCGACGTGCCGCGCCGACACCCAGACGTAATCGCTATCGTTCGGGCAGGGCATCGGCTCGCCGCTGGCATCGACCAGCACGGCGTCCGGGTGGCGGATCAGCAGGTGATCGGGAAAGCCAGGTTGCGACGGCTCCAGGCCGTCACAGCCCTCCAGCGACCCGGCCGGCCATCCACTCAAGACGTTGACCCAGGCGTGGACTGCCACCCCATCGTGGCGGCTGGCGAGATCACAGACGACGTCCAGCGGGTCCCACTTCGGCATCCAGCCGAGCCGCCCGGCGATCTTCGCCGACGCCGGCGCGACCTCGCTGCGATAGAGCGCATCGCCGGCCCCACGAGCCTGCATCAGCAGGTCGGTAATCCCGAGCTTGATCGCCTGCGTCACGATCGCCGCAAGCTCAGCCTCGGTCTCCCAATCGAAGCGAGTGATCCACAACGCGTGTCGCACGATCAATCCTCAACCGGATCGGAGGCGCCGAGCACCGCGCCGCCCGCATCGAGCGCCTCGACCACGATGTAGGAATCGGCAACCAGCCCGTCGATCGCCGTTTCGAACCCGGCGCGGGCAGCGGAACCGATCTCGGACAGATCATCGGCGCTGGAACCCGACCGGACGCGCCAGCTCGCCACCTCGGTCGCGCCGTTCCAGCTCGCAAACACCGTGACGGCGTCGTCCTCTCCGCGCTCCAGGGCAATAGCGGGTGGCTCGGCGGGTTGTCCGATCCATTCATGCCGGTAGGCACGGTAGGACGTGCCAGCCGCGGGGAACCGGCCATTGAAGATCAGCTCGCCATCCTCGGTGAACTCGCTGAAGACCGGCGCGCTGCCCCAGCCGATGAAGACGTTGCCGTTCGGCAGGACCTGCATGTTCGCCTGGCTGGTCGAGAGAATCTCGGTCGGATGGATGTACTCCCGCACCAGCGTGGCCGTCATCGCCTCCTCATCGAGGTCCAGCACCATCCCGCGGGACGCCACGGTCCCGTCGAGGTCCTGGTTGCTCTCGGCGTTGTCGAACAGGGTCAGGGTGCCGTCCTCTTGCATTCGCGCGTCGTGCTGCCAGGCGAACTGCGTGCCCTCCCCCATCTCGAAATCGCTCCGGCTGCCGTTCAGCCGCCAGATGATCTCACCGGTCGCCCGATCGATCTTGTGAACGGCGAAGATATGCCGGCCGGAGATCAGCAGGTTGCCATCCGAGTCCTCGTCGATCGAGTTCAGGTGGACGTAGTCGAAGGGGCGATCACCATTGTCGAGCCCGCCGAAGCCGATACGCGACTCCTCCACCGGAATGTGATCGAGGCTGTGCCACTCGAAGAGCACGCGGCCAGTGTCGATCTCGATCTCCTGGATCACGGCGTCAGTTACCGTTCCGTGCTTCGGACCTCCAACCGGGGAGAGGTCCCACTCGATCGCGCTGTAGACGATCACGAGCGCGGTATCGCGAGAGGTGATCATCAGCTCGTGCAGGTCGCCCCCATCGAACCCGTTGCCGACCTGAAACTCCGCGATACGCTCGTAGGCACTGTTCGCGATCACGAAATGCCCGGCGCCGAAC
Source organism: uncultured bacterium (assembly GCA_965651105.1). Classification (GTDB taxonomy): domain Bacteria; phylum Chloroflexota; class Chloroflexia; order Thermomicrobiales; family UBA6265; genus JACCVC01. The sequence goes on from CBFGRG010000255.1 coordinate 4,870, forward strand.
CCACTCGGGGTGGTGCCCTCCATCCACGTGAGCACCGGCTCGCCCCGATAGTGCTGGACCTTGAAGTCGTAGATCATCGATGTCGTGACCTTCGGCAACCCGAACCAGACGACATCGCCAGTGTTGTCGAGCATCAGGGCACCGTTCTGCCCGTCCGTCACCTTTGCTCCAACGAAGATGTACCCCGGCGCGGTCTCCGCCGGTGGCGTGGTCACGTTGATCGCCGGCGGAAGCAGGTCAGGACGGGAGCGAAACACGCGTGGCTCGTCTTCCGGCGCCGCCGTCTCGCGCGCTTCCATCGCTTCCCACCAGGGGACCGGCCGCGCAACGCCGAACTCATGTGCTTCTGGCAGGCCGCTGGCTTCGACTCGCACCATCTCGCCCGGCACGAACGGCGCGTCCGGCAGGTAGCTCACACCGTTGCCATCGCCGTGCGGCGCCATCAGGCCCGAAAGCCCACCCCGGACCGATCCGGTCACGTAGACCGGGCCGAGCTCCTCGGCGGAGATGCCGCGAAAGCTAATCTCGGTGCCT
>CBFGRG010000256.1:0-5390 GCA_965651105.1 uncultured bacterium
CTCTACCCTACCACCGTTCCGATCTTATCCCGCGGCAGGCCACCGCGCGATCGCCGCCGTCGCCAGCTCCGCAACGTCGGGCCACGCCGCCGCGCCGGTGAAGGGTACGAGGTGGTCGCCGGGGATCTCGTGATAGCGAACCGGACCGCCGAGCTGGTCGACCAGCCAGCGAGTGTTCCTGTGCCCAATGATCTGGTCCGGCCGCTCCTGGATGATCTCGACCGGCACCGTGACTCGCGGAGCTCGCCTGCCAGCCTCGCGGCCCACGATGCGACATTCATTGACGAGTCGCACCGGCATCACGTACTCCTCCCGAAGCGCTTCCTGCACCTCAGGGAGATCCAGATCGATGCCTGGCAGCGACGTCTCGAAGAACTCGCGCACATGCGCCTGCGTGAAATCGAGCCGCGAGAAGGGCTTTACCTGCGGCAGGACCCGTTGGACCAGCGGCAATGCGAAGGCCCGGCGATCGGCAATGCGCACCAGTGGCGCCAGCAGCAACATCGCTTCGGGGGTCACATCGGCGGCCAGGTGGATCGCAAGCGCCCCGCCGAGCGAGTACCCGACAAGAAAGCAACGCCGATACCGCGAGCGGAGGTCAGCCCACGCGTCGCGGGCGGCCTGCAGCCAGTCGTCGCGGGTGACATTGGGGAAATTCGCGATGTCGGCGCCGTGACCGGGCAGCAGCATCACCTCGACATCGAAGCCGGCGTCGAAGGCGATGCCGGCGATCCCGCGCAGCTCGTCGGGCGAGCCGGTAAAGCCGTGGACCATGAGGGCCGCCGGGCGGTCCACCCCGTCATCGTGCACCAGTGAATACGCGCGGTACCGCGGCTGCGCGTACCACTTGTGCATCAACGATTGCCGGTCGGTCGAGTCGGTCATTGGGCCTCAAATGGTGTCTGGGATCAAGAACGCGCGATGGCGCAGCGGCGCAGCGGGCGATGCCGCCAATGCGCCGTCACGCCAATCGACGCCAGGGACCGGCCCGTCCACGAGGTACGCGCCGGTCCGATGTCACACGCGCCGCTGGGCGGGATTCACCTGCCAGGAGGAGCGGGCGCTGCGGTTCTCGAGGTTGGGTGGCTGCGGCTCGTCGACGATATCGTCATCGTCGCTCCACCCTTCCTCATCGTCCTCCCCATCCTCGCTGGCTTCCCACTCGACATCCTCGCCGTCATCGACGTCATCATCTTCGATGTCTTCGTCTTCAGCGCGGTAGTCGTCCTCTTCATCCTCGTCATCGTCGAGGTCGGCGAGATCGAGCGACTTGATGACCAGCGGATGCTGGAGGTTGAGCTCGGTTGTCACCAGCTCGTTCCCCTGCCCGTTGATCGTCTGTCGCTTCACGAGAACCCGCTTGCGCAGGAACTCCATCACCTTGGCTTCGATATGCTCCGACGGAAGCCTCGAACGGTCGATGAACCGCCAAAGCGATCGGCTCATGTGGCTCTGCGTTGGCACAAATCCATCGTGGAGCTGTTTGACGTAGGCGTCGATCGCCTGAATCACCGCGATATCGACGTCCTCGCTCTGCACGATCTCGATCGGGTCCTCCTCGCCGGCGGCGGCGACGAGATCCGGGCTGACCGAGCCCGGCACGCCGCAGATGATCACCCGCAGGCCGAGGCGGTTGCGCAAGGTCGTGACGAGGCGGATGAAATCCTTGTCGCCACTGAAGAGCAGGATGGTGCGAATGTCGGGCCGGACGAGCGCGGTATTGATGATATCGACCACGAGGTTGAGGTCGGAGCGGGATGCGATCTTCTCGCGCCCCTGCGAGTCGGTACTGCGCTTGACCGGGTAGTGATGTGCCTCGAAGCCGGCGACATCGAGGCGAGTGCGTACATGCGGCGGATGCTGGTCGAAGTCGGCATACGCCTTGGCGACTGACATCAGCCCGTAGGTGAGTGCCTTGTCACGCCAGGCAACGGGATCCGGCTCCTGGCCGTAGGAATTGATCGTGGAATAGCGGATGTTCTCGAAATCGACGAAGGCAGCGACCTCGGCTGCACGCTCCATTCGCCCTCCAATGGGCAGCTCGGCCATGGGGTTCCCCCAATCAGTTATGGTTAGGAAACAATACGCATTACAAACAGGTTGGGACCATCAAGTCACCGGCCGGACGGCTCGGCACCGCGGGCCCGGCGACCAGCGCGTCGGGTGGCAACCACCCGGTCGAACACATCGTCTCCCTTCGCTTGAATTCACTATCCGGCGACGGGCCATTGGTTACTCGCGCATCCATTACGACACATGCGTCGGCAAACGCGCGCCCCGCGCTCCGGGCGCCAACCAGAATCCGCATGCAACAAAGTAATGATAGGGATACCGGAGCGGACTGTCCACTTGTGGCGCAACGTCCCTGACGCGGGACGTGCATGGGCGGGTGCCGGGAGACCATATCCGGCTGCCCCGCATTACCCCTCCGCGGCCTCGGCTGCGAGCACGGCCGCGCCCACGACACCGGAGAAGTCGCCGAGCCCCGCCTTGACGATCTCGACCTCCTCGCCAGCGTGCGTCAGCGCGTGCTTGCGCGTCTCCCGCTCTGCGGCGTCGAAGAACTCGTCGATCGCCTCGACCACACCCCCGCCGAGGATGATTCGCCGCGGATTGAGGAAATTCACGACGTTCGCCAGCCCCAGCCCGAGGTAGTGGGCGCCGTCCTCGATCACCTCGCGGACGACCTCGTCCTTCCGATCGAGCGCCTTGCGGAGCACCCCCGATTTGATCGGCGGCACCGCCGGGTCGGCCGGATCCACGTTGGGCAGCAGCTCGGAGATCACCGAAGACCGGCCCCGCCGGACTTCGCCCCACATCGCCCGGGTCATGCCCGTACGCGAGGCGTAGGCTTCGAGGTGACCGCGCCCGCCGCAGCCACAGATTCGGCCGTCCGCCTGCACGGTGGTGTGACCCAGCTCGCCGGCGTTGCCCGCCGCGCCCTTGATCAGCTCGCCATTGCGGACGATGCCGCCACCGATGCCGGTACCGACGAAAACGACGACGAAATCATCGACGTCCCTGCCGGCGCCGTAGGCGCTTTCGCCGGCCGCCGCGATCTGGACATCGTTGCGAATGATCGCCGGGATGCCGAGCTCTTCCGACATCAGCTTCGCCATCTCGAGGTTGACGACCGAGCGGCTCAGGTTGGCGGTGCCGACCAGCAGGCCCCGGTCGGTGTCCACCTGCCCGGCGATGCCGACGCAGATACCGACCATGTCCTCCATCGCCGCCCCGGACTTCGCAACGGCCTTGCGCGCAACACCGTAGATGCGCTCCATCAGCTCATTCGGACCGTCGCTGGCATCGGTCTTTTTCTTGCCGATACCCATGACCTTGCCGGTATCGACATCCACGACGCCCGCGAGCACCTTGGTTCCGCCGAAATCAACACCGATCGCCAGCCGTCCCATCTGCGCTCCTCCCCACGACCGATCGACACAAGGTCGGCCCCTACGCGGTCTCGTCCAGCAATTCGAGCACCCGTCCGAACGCCGCGATCGACTGCGGGGTGCACGGGTCGAGCCCGGCGACGAAATGCTGCATGCCGGCCTCGCGGAACCCCGCGATCTTCTCGGCCTTGTGCGCGTCGTCCCCCTCGATCGGGTTCGGTCGCCGCCCGAGGTATCCGTCCATGGCGACATTGCCGCCAGCGGTGCGCACCAGCGTCTTCGGGTCCCGTCCGGCGTGGCGGCAGGCAGCGTCAACCTTGTCCATCAGCGGCTGCACGGCTTCGGCATCGTTGTGCCAGACGGTATTCCAGGCATCGGCGAACTCGGCGATGAGCCCCAGCATCCGATCGCCGGTCGAGCCGATGAGGATCGGCGCGCCGGCCGGGCGCGGTCCACGCGGCTTGTTGACGGCGCCATCGGCCGAGAAGAACCGGCCCTGATACGTCGCCTCGCCCTGCCGCAGCAGCGGGTGGATGATGCGGAGCGCGTCCTCGAAGCGAGAGACTCGGTAGTCGAACGGCATGCCGAACTGGTCGTACTCCGGCTTGTGCCACCCGGCGCCGAGACCGAGCACAAACCGGCCGTCACTGATATCGTCGATCGCCTCGGTCATCTTCGCCACAACGCCGGGATTGCGGAATCCGGTGCAGGCGACCAGCGAGCCAATCGTGATGTCCGGCACGCGTGCCGCCACCGCGGCCATCATGGTGAACGCTTCCCACACACCGCGCTGGCCCTCCTCGGGCGTGCCGAAGGTGAAATGGTCGGCGAACCAGATCGCATCGAAGCCGGTCTGCCGGGCGACCTCGGCCATCTCGACGATGTCGCTGAAGTGCGGCGTGCCGCCGAACGCCGCTTCCTCGGAGATCGGCATCATCAGGCCGATGCCCATTGGCCTCTTGTCGGCGATCCAGTGGTTGACCGCCCTGATGTCGCTGTCGGATTCCATGTGTGTTGACTCTCCACAACTTCCGCGCCGCGAGCGTGCGACGTGTCGCGCATGCCGAAGCACCTTCGCATGTTGCCGGCCACCCGGCAAGCGTCACTCGATACTCATCCTCCGCAGCCGCAGCGCTGCCAGCAGCAGCGAAATCCCGATGATGACGGCGATGGTGATCGACGCCGTCGACAACCGCGAGACGCCATCGAGGGTAATGTCGGGATCGTCCGCGATGCGCACGAAGATCGATTGCATGTAATGCCGGATGCTGATGGTGCGGATACCCGGCAGGAACTGCGAAAGGGTCGCCTCCCAGACGAAGACGTAGAAGATGCCGGCGAGCAGCGCTCGCGGGATGAACAGGCTGATGAGCATGAAGAGCGCGCCGAACCCGGCGACGCCGGCGAGACTGGAGACCAGCATCGGCACGATCAGGTCGCTGGCGGCGTCGAGATTGCCCCACGACACCACCAGCCAGACCGCGAGCACGGCGATCCAGGCGATCGGCACGGTGATCAGCAGCGTGCCGACGAACTTTTCGACCACGATGCGCAGCCGGCTCATGGGCTTGAGCGCGAGGTAGTGCAGCGTCTTGTCCTCGATCTCGTCGCCGAGCGCCGAGGTCGAGAGGACCAGCGCCGCCAGCGGCAACAGGGTCGAGCTGAAAATCCCGAGATACACGACGTCACCGATCACCTCGCGGATATCGGCCACGGTCGGGTCTTCCAGGGCGAGCTGGAGGATCAGCGCGAAGAGCGCCGGGATCGCGCAGATGGCAGCGACCACAAGCACCGATTTGGCGCGCAGGAACTGGCGCACGGTCAGCTGGGTTACGGTCAGGGCTGGGGTCACAGGCGTCTCCATCGCGGGAAATCAGGTTGCAACCTATCCTCGTCATGCTGAGCGCAGCGAAGCATCCCCCGGCGAAGCCGCTGCCCGAAGGGCAGAACTGAGCATGGAGGGCGGATCGATTGATGCGCCGGCTTCGCCGGCGAGCG
>CBFGRG010000257.1:0-5366 GCA_965651105.1 uncultured bacterium
GTTAATGTTGATGCTCCCCACCTTAACAGCGCACCTGCCGACGGTCAAGCGGCAGTGTTGATCACAGGCGGGCTCGAGAAGCGGCTGGAACCGGGATGGCGGTTCGCACAGCTCGCTGGAAGGTGACGTGGGGAAGCTCCGAAGAGGGTCCGACTGTTCGCCCTGGGGCTTGACGGCGGAGGCTCAACCGCTATACTGAACCAAGTGGTTATATAACTACTTGGTTATGGAGGTGGACGGGTGGCAGAGGATCGGTTGAGCGCAGTCTTCGGCGCCCTGGCCGATCCGACGCGGCGGGCGATTCTCGATCGGCTCGCCGAAGGCGACGCCACGGTGACGGAGCTCGCCGAGCCGTTCGACATGTCCCAGCCGGCCATTTCCCGGCACCTGCGGGTGCTCGAGCGGGCGGGGCTCATCTCTCGCAGCCGCCAGGGAACCTTCCGCCTCAGCCACCTCGAGGCCGAGCCCCTCCGGGAAGCGACCGGGTGGCTCGCGCGCTACCGCGAGTACTGGGAGGAAAGCTACGAACGGCTCGACGAGCTGCTCGCCTCGATCCAGCGGGACCCAAACGACTGATCGCAGCAATCAATCACATTGGAAGGCAGTCTTTATGGGCAAGACGCAGTTCACCGCGGAACCTGGCATACCCCAGATCATCTCCGAGCGCGAGTTCGACGCCCCGCGCGAGCTTCTGTTCCGCGCCTGGACCGAGCCGGACCTTTTGAAGCAGTGGCTCGGCCCGCGCAACCTCACCATGGAAATCGATCGCTACGATGTCCGCGACGGCGGCACCTGGCGCTACGTGCACCGTGACGACGAGGGCAACGAGTACGCCTTCCACGGCGTGTTTCACGGCGATCCCTCGCCCGAGGGGATGGTGCAGACCTTCGAGTACGAGGGCTATCCGGGTCACGTCTCGCTCGACACGCTCACCTTCGAGGAGCGCGATGGCAAAACCATCGTGCGAACCAACACGGTGTTCCAGTCCGTCGAGGCGCGCGACGGCATGATGCAGTCCGGGATGGAATACGGCGTCGACGATGGCTACGACCGGCTGGACGAGCTGATCGCGAAGCTGGCGCCCGTCGGCTGACGCTGCCGAGCTCCATACGGGCCGGGAGGCTTCGGACACACGCCCCGAAGCCTCCCGGCTCTCGATCCGTCATCAGTGACGTGACCTGCGAGGACAACGCGACATGGACATCAAGCTCGAAGTGGTTCCCATTCCCGTTTCAGACATCGACCGCGCGAAGGCGTATTACGCTGACCGGCTCGGATTCAACGTCGATCTGGACGTGCCGCTTGGCGAGGATGGACGGCTGGTGCAGCTGACACCGCCCGGCTCCGGTTGCTCCATCCACCTCAATTCCCAGCTGAAGAAGCTCGCGCCCGGCTCCCTGGAGGGCCTGATGCTCATCGTCGACGACATCGAGGCGACCCGTGCGGCACTGGTCGAGCGTGGCGCCGAGCTCGGTCCGGTCCAGCACATGGTGGACGGCGAGTGGGTCGACGGCAAGGGCGGTGAGTGGAACTCGTTCGTGTTCTTCAGCGACCCGGATGGCAACGAGTGGGTCATTCAGGAGCGCCCGGCCGGGAACTGAACCGGCGAGGGAGCACATCGACCCGCCACCTGCCGAGGTCTCGTGCCTGACCGTTCATACGCCCGTCATCCGGGTGATGCCGTGTGAACTGGGCGATGGCCACCGGAACGCTATTGGACGCGCATGACGGTGGCCGGGATGACGCTGGACGTGACCCACGGTGGCAGCTCGCCGCCACCCGGGAATCGGTCGCTAGCGGAGAACCGGCAGGTTGGCGTAGACAACGTTGGCGTTGATCACGATCGGGTCGCCTTCGAAGTACGCTGTCGCGTTTTCCGCTGCCCAGTCCCGCGCAGCTTCCGTGGACGCGTCCGCCGACTCAATCGAGTCGAACAGGGAGATCGCGACGAAGCCCTCGTCGGTCAGGTACCACAGATATCCCTCGAAGCCGAGGATGCCGCTGGTGATGGGCAGGAACCCCGAGATCAGCTCCGGCACGAGGCCGCGCGGATCGCTGCTGCCGCTGCGGTATATCCTCACGGTCACGTAACCCTGGCTCGCCATGCCGCCGGACATCGCCACCGGGGTCGCCATCGTCGTGGCAGGTCCCTCCGCGATTTGCAGGTCGCCTTTCCACTCCTGTGTTTCCAGCGCGGTGCTGAGCTCGCCCAGCCCTGCCACGAACTCCTGGGACGCGGCGTCGAATGCCGCTTGCTGGTTGACGTTCGACATCACCGAGATCGCCAGGCTCTGGTCGTCATGATCGACGACGTCACCGAGCACATAGCCCCGGTACCCCTCCAGGGTTTCGATTTCGGGAATGAACTGTTCCAGCACCTGTGCGTTGACCTGATCGCGGAAGTCCGGCGAGCTCAACGCGCGAAGGCGTGTGCTGACGTACTCGGCTGGCACGCTGGCGATCGGTGTCGCCTGGCCAGCCGCGACCCGCGCGTTGGCGCCGAGGATCGCCGTGGCGAAGACTCCCGCGGCAAATCCGCTCGCGGTCGCGGCGAAAGTCCGGCGTGTGATCTGGCTCGATGGCATGGTTCCGCTCCGTTTGTGGCTGATGGTCAATCTGACGTATTTGCAGATAGGGCCCTGATGTCATTGTAGCGCGAGCAATCGCGAGTCTGGAACAGTGCGAGACCCGATTTCTCGAGGCTGGGTGGCGGGATCTCGGCGCCTGGCACTCCGCCACGATGCCCGGCACCATGCGGCGTCGCGTCCCCGAGATGCCGGTCAGGGTTCGACGCGCTCTACGTCGAAATACCGGTTCATCTTTTGGTCGAAGGTGACGGTGCGCGTCATGACGTGCGCGGCATCAGCCGGCCCACGAAGCGAATCCAGGTGATGTCGCCGGTGTCGTCCCGTACAAATTCGACTGGAGCGCTCAACCCCATGGCTTCGACCCATCCCCAGTCGTCCTCGGTGAGGTTCAACGGCGCCACCACCTCCGGCTGTCCGGCGGCAAGCCACGTCAGTTCCAGCCCGCCGTCCGCGTCGACGATCTGGACTCTCTCCGAATCGTCGGGGAGCGTGTAGGTTCCACCGTACATTGCGGCTCGCTCGGGAGTAGCGGGAACGGCCTCCAACGGCTCTGCCGGCAGGCCGAGGAACTGCTCCAGCGCCCAATCGGTGACCGCGTTCCCGAAGGCTACCCCGGTGTCGGCGTTCGTCAGCACGGTAATGGCGAACTTCCTGTCAGGTACCAGGACGAATGTCGAATGCTGCCCAAGGGTGCCCCCGTGGTGCAACACGATGCGCTCGCCGCCGCGGCTCAGGATGTGCCACGTGATACCCATCGCTTCGAAGAGGCCGGGGACCGACGGAACCGATCCGCCCGGACCGAGTGGCGACTGCATTTGCTGCAGCGAATCTGCCTTCAGCAGCCGCTCGCCGTCGATCGAGCCGTCCCCGAGGTGAAAGCGGGCGTAACGCAGCTCGTTTTCGACGCTTGCGACGAGTCCTCCGGCCGGGTTCATCGCGCGGGGCAGACCCCACGGCGCGACGATCTCGGGTGCGCCGGACAGCGCGGTGTGCCCGACCGTGAACGATCGGTTCAGGAAATCTTCGGGGAAGAAGAACGTGTCGTCCAACCCGATCGGTTCGAGCACGAGCTCGGAGATCGCCGATTCGTAGACCTGCCCGGTCACCGCCTCGATCACCCGGCCCGCCGTCGCGAGACCCAGGTTGCTGTAGCTGAAGTACTCGCCGGACGGAACAACCTGTGGCATCTCCGCCGACTGCTCGACGAACCGGGCAAGAGAATCATCGCCCCGGCCGGTCTGCGGATTGCCTCCGTCGAGCCAGCCGCCGGTGTGGGTGAGCAGGTGCCACAGCCGCGCCTCGCGGGAGACGTCCGCGTCGGCCACTTCAAAATCCGGCAAATAGGTCTGGACAGTCTCATCGAGATCGAGCTCGCCCCGTTCGACCAGCCGCATGATGGCGGTGCCGGTGAAGGTTTTCGTCGTCGAGCCGATCTGGAAGAGCGTGTCGGTGTCGACCGGCTGTGGGTGGTCGACATTCGTGACACCGAACCCGTTTGCGTGCTCTCGATCGCCGGCGATCACGCCGACCGCCGCGCCGGGAATGCCAAAATCCGGCATCTGGTTGGAAATCAGCTCGTCGAGTTCTGCGAAGAAGCTGTCCGTAGCGTCGTTCGCCGGCGTGGCGGGTGCGGCCTGCAATTGGCCTGAGAGCGGCGCTGCCGCAACCACGCCCAGCGATGCCTTCAGGAGACTCCGGCGGGTGGCGAAATGGAAATGCATGGGGTGCCTTCTCCCCTTGTGTGTCCGAGCCTCACGAAGGAGGCTTTCCGTGTCGTCCGGCACGCGTGCGATGCGCGTGCCAGTGGCCACCGTAGGGGAGGCATGCAAACGGGACAGGACAATCCTGTCACAAATTATTGTCAGGGGGCCGAGAGGCCGGCGCAGCAGCAACGTCGATGCCAGCGGGCGTGGATCGACGGTTGTCCCGACCTGTGCCGTGTCGCCCCGGCGTCAGGGTTCGACACGCTCTACGCCGGGATACCGGTTCATCTTTTGGTCGAAGGTGACGATGTGCGTCATGCCGAGCTGCCGGGTCAGCGTGAGGTGGAAGCAATCCGGGAACGAGAGCGGCCCCTCCCTCGCCCACAACCTGAAAGCGTGCTGGAGTGCCTCTGGATGATCGGTGGATATGCCGGGATTGCCGAGAACATCGAGCAGTGCGGCGGCTATGCGTTCGCGCGGAAGCCTGAGGGTACGATTCAGGTAGTGGCTCAGCTCGACGAACACCGACGATGGCGCGTACAGCGCTACCTCATTGGCCTGCGCCTTCAGGAGCAGGCGTGTGGACCGTTCGGCGTGATCGGGAATGTCCTGCAAGAGGTATCGCAGGAACACATTCGTGTCGACCATCAGGACGTCACGAGTCATCGCTGGGTTGCCCAAGGCGTTCCGCGACGATCTCGTCCCAGATACGATCTCGATCGAATGGTTCCGCGTCGTTCGCGAAGTCCTTGAAAATGCCGGCGTTTCGGGTCACCACATCCTCGGGGCGCATGATCAGAATGCCCCGCTCGTCCTCCCGGAACTGAACCGCGTCTCCTTCCTGGATGTCGTATTTCTCTCTCAGTTCCTGGGGAATGGTGACCTGCCCCTTGCGGGTGACCTTGAAAACTCGCTGCGCCATGCTGCCCTCCTGCCTGGTAGTACGACTCAAGTATAGTCGGTACTACCATGCTCTTGCGCGGGCACTGCTGCCTTGTATTGCATGGGAAAAGTGGGAGCCAGCGTCGCCCTCGGCGGCGTTGTCACCGAGAGAGAATCTCCAGATTCAGTCCCG
>CBFGRG010000258.1:0-5353 GCA_965651105.1 uncultured bacterium
ACATCGACCGCTGCGTACCCTGGCATGTCCGAGAGATGGATGCGCGGTCAAGTCGCCGCTGCCTCACCAATATGGACCTGTCCGCAGGTCAGCTTGGCTGGTGCTCGCCGCTGATGTCAATCGGGCCGCGGCGCTCGGGATTCGGGCGGTGCAGGGCGTGGCGCACCCGCGGTGTGATCACCCCGGCTCGCGGCGCGAACAGCCATGCGAGGAAAAACAGCGCCGTCGCTGCCAGCACGATTGCCGCGCCAGATGCCACCTGCTGGTACCACGACACGTAGAGCCCGATCACGCCCGAGACCGCTCCGATCGTCCCGGCCAGCACCGCCATCAGCCAGAGTCGCTCGGTCAGCAGCCGCGCCGTCGCTGCCGGCGTGATCAGCAGCGCCAGGATGAGGATATTGCCGACCATCTGCAGTCCCGTCACGATCGTCAGCGCCAGCAGGATCAGGAACAGCTGGTCGTAGCGCCAGACGTGCAGACCCGAAGCTGCCGCGAAGGCGCGATCGAACGAGATGATGGTGATTTCTCGCCGAAACCAGTAGAGGGTCAGCAGCACACCGGCTGAAACCAGCGCGATCGTCAGCAGGTCGCTCGATGAGACGCCGAGCACCGAGCCGAACAGGAAGCTGGTCAGGTCGCGTTGAAACGACGCCTGACTGGTCATCAGGGCAATGCCGAGCGCGAAGGCGCCGACGAAGAGCACGCCGATCGCGGTGTCGTTGTTGACCCGCTCGTTCTGGCTGACGGCGCCGATGCCGAGCGAGACGACCACGGCCGCGACGAGCGCGCCAACCATGATGTTGCCGCCCATGATGAACGCTACCGCGAGACCGGGGAAGATGGCGTGCGAAAGCGCATCGCCGAGAAAGCCGACGCCGCGCAGCACCACGAAGGTGCCGATCGCACCGGCGGTCAGGCCGATCACGATCACGGCGAGGAATGCCTGCTGCATGAACGGGAGCTGCCAGGGATCCAGAACGAGATCGATCATGACAGGGGCCGATCGGCCGTCAGCGGCCCGTTGAAGACCATGATCCGGCCCTGGAAAGCTCGTGTCAGGCGCTCATCGGTCAGCACCTCGGCCGGCGGGCCGTCGGCGATGACGGAGTTGTTGAGCAGGATCGCTCGTGACGACGATTGCAGCGCCTGCTGGAGGTCGTGTGTGGCGTAGACGATCGTCACGCCCTTCTCGCTGAGCCCCTCGAACAGCCGGAGGAAGAGATCCTGGGTGGGGACATCGACGCCGGTGAACGGTTCGTCGAGCAGCAGCACATCGCCACAGGAAACGAGGGCACGGGCCAGGAAGACCCGCTGTTGCTGCCCGCCCGAGAGCGCGCCGATCTGAACCTTGGCGAGCGGCGCCAGGCCGACGTGATCGAGCGCATCCAGCGCGCGCTGGCGCTCGTCGCGGTCGAATGGACGCCACCGCGGAACGTTCCGGGCGAGACCGAGCAACACGGTCTCGATCACGGATATCGGGAAGGTCCAGTCGGCATCGCTGCGCTGCGGGATGTAGGTGACATTCTGCACCGGCCGGCGCACCTCGGCGTCACGGTACCAGACGGAGCCATGGGTCGGCTCGGTCACGCCGGCGAACGCCTTCAGCAGCGTCGACTTGCCGGCGCCATTGGGACCGAGCAGGCTGGTGATGGTCCCAGGCAGGATTTCGAGAGTGACCGAGTCGAGTGCGGACCGGGAGCCGTAGTGGATGCTGAGATCCTGGGCGCGCAGCACCGGTTCGACGGCTGGCGGTTCCGGCGCGTGAGTGAGGGGCACGGGCGAGTACTCCGGGAGTGGATGGCGGGGCGACCCCGGGCGCGCGGAGCCGCGGTCACGGTATCACTAGTTGAGACTCAGTGTCAATAGGCAGTTGCCGGTGTTTGGGCCAGGCAGCGCCTCGCCGCGACAGGCGGCCACCCCCACATCAGTTGCCGACGTCCGAACGATCAGGCGCCGGACTGGCAGTCCGGGCAAACGCCGAACACCTCCAGCAGGTGCCCGTGGATGGTGTACTCGGTGTCGGCGGTGAGGTTCTGGATGAGCGTGTCGACCGGGCAGCTGCGGAACGAGACCGTGGCGCCGCAACTCGAACAGACGAGATGGTGGCGGTGTCCCGGGGCGTCGACCACATATGCAGCCCCGCCGCCCGGTTGCATCACACGGGAGAGGACATCGACCGAGGCAAGGATCTCGAGCGTGCGGTACACCGTGGCGCGGCCAATACCGGAATCGCGGGTGGACGGGTCGCGACCCAGCTCGGCGACGAGCTGCTCGGCGGTGAATGGCCGATCGTGACGCAGCGCGAGGTCGATGATCTGCTCGCGCGGCTTCGTCATGCGATAGGCGTGCTGGCCGAGAATCGCGCGAATTGATGGCGCCGTCATTCGCGATGTGGCATGCTCGGCGCGAGAATCGGACACGGGGAAGCCTCCTGAAGCGAAAACTGGCTGCGCGAAATGTGCCGGCATCCCGCAGGCAACCTCGTACAATGGTACCCGGTAAGCTGATGATCCGCCGTGCCCGGACACGGCCTTGCGAGACGATGCCGTTTCGCGGAAATGATGACGCCATCGGGGCTTGGCGCCCCGCACGGTAACAGATGGAGCCTGCGCATGACGTTGCACTCGGGGGCCCGATCGGGACCGATCGTCTGGAGATGGGTCGGCGCGCTTGCGCTGATACTCCTCACCGTTTTTGCCACGGCGATACCCGCCAGCGCCCAGAGCTCGCCGGTCACCTGGCAGCAGTACGACGTGTCGCTTGACGTCCAGCAGGACGGTACCGTTCAGGTCACCGAGAATCAGGTGATCGAGTTCAACGGCGAATTTCGGCGCGGCTCGCTGGAAATCCCGATGGATCGGGTCGACAGCTACGACAACGTCAGGGTGACGATCGACGGCCAGCCCGCCGAGTTCCTCGATCCCGACGAATTCAACGATGAGCCGAACACCTACACCTATCGCAGCAATTTCAACAACCTCCTGATCAATTACGGCTTTCCCGAAACCACGTGGGGCGAGACTCGCAACGTGGTGTTCGAGTACGAGCTGACCGGCGCGATACGGGTGTACGAGGATCTCGAGCCACCCAACCAGCAGCTCTGGTGGATCGCGATCAGCAGCGACCAAACCGAGCTGGCGCCGATCGAGTCGGCCACGGTCAGCATTTCCCTGCCGGAGCAGGTCGCCGAGGACCAGATCGTTGCCGCCCCCGACGACCCGAGTGTTGATGGCTCGACCTGGTCGTGGACGCGCACCGACCTCGATCCCGGCAGCAACTTCGAGGTGCGTCTCCAGTTCCCGCTGATCACCGGTGCGACTGTGCCGGCGTGGCAGGAGGCCGATGACGCCGCGCGCCAGGAGCAGGAGGCGAAGGAGGAGCGTTCAGCCGTCGTCGGCACCGCCCTGTTCGGCCTGGGCATGTTGTTGCTCCTCGGCGGAACGCTCGCCGCGTTCATGGTCTGGTTCACCCGAGGTCGTGACCCGCACGTCGGTGAGGTCGCGTCGTACATCGCCGAGCCGCCCGACGATCTTTCACCCGGGGCGGCCGGGACGCTGGTGGACGAGCATGTCGAGGTTCGCGACGTCCTCGCGACGGTGCTCGACCTCGCCCGGCGGGGCGCGATCTCCATCAATGAGTCCGGCTCTGATGGCGGGCTCTTCGGTCTCGGTTCCGGCTTCACGCATCAGTTCGAGCTGAAGGACCCCTCGAAGGCGACGCGGCCCTTCGAGCGGAAGTTGCTGGACGTCATGTTCGGACTCGGCGCCGAGCCGGGCAAAAAGGTCTCGATGACCGAGTTCCGCCAGAGCTACACCGCGAGCGCCGACGAAATCGCCAGCGGCTTCTACGACGAGCTGGTCGAGCACGGCTATTTCCCCGAGTCGCCGGAGAAGGCGCGCAGCAAGTGGTCGATGCGCGCCTGGATCATCCCGGTTGTGTTCGGGGTGATTGCGTTGCTGATCACGACGATTGCCGGCGTGTCGACAGGGTGGCTCTACTTCGTGATCGTGGTCGCGGTGGTGGTCGCGCTGATCGGCTCCGCCCTGGCGAAGCACATGGGTGTGAAAACGCGCCAGGGCGCGGAGGCGGCGGCGAAATGGCGCGCGTTCCGGCGCTATCTCGACGACATCGACGAGCGCGAGAACCTGGAGGAGTCGAAGGGCATCTTCGAGCAGTACCTGCCCTACGCGGTGGCGTTCGGGTTGGAGAACTCGTTCGTGCGAAAGTTCGCGGCGGCCGAGACGCCGATGCCGGAGTGGTTCGGTGGCGGGTTCGGCGTGCCGATGGGACGGGGCCGGCCCATGCGGCGCGGCCGCCGAACGGTCGTGGTTGGCAACCCGTGGTTCGGTGGGGGCTTCGGCGGCAGCCAGACCGGCGGTGGCTGGACCGGCGACTATGGCGACGGCCGCACCAGCGATCGCGGTGGCGGGTTCGACTTCCCTGACCTGCAGGAGACGAGCGACGCTGGCGGGCGCTCGTTGCAAAGCGGTTCCGACAGCTTCTTCGACATGCTCAGCACGGCCGCTCGCGCGTTCAGCAGCGGCAGCGGCAAATCGGGCGGCGGCAGCTTCGGCAGTTTCGGTGGCGGCGGAGGATTCAGCGGAGGCGGTGGCTTCGGCGGCGGCGGAGGTGGTGGCGGCGGCGGTGGCCGCAGCAGCTTCGGATGACTGGTTGGGCGCAGCCTGAGTGAGCACCGCAACTGCCGTTCTCCATCTCGTTTTCCTTGCGGCGATGTTGCTCATCCTGTTCGGCGGGATGGTGCTCATCCTCGTGTTGTGGTACGTGCGCGGGCGGGATCCGCACGCCGGGCCCGTGGCGAAGTATTTCGACCATCCGCCCGACGACCTCCCGCCCGGCGCGGCCGGCACGCTTCTCGACGAGCACGTTGACGACCACGACATCACCGCCACGTTGCTGGGACTCGCCCGGGACGGTGCGGTGGAAATCACCGAGCTGCCGGAATCCGATGGCCGGCACGATTTCGTGCTGACGCTCGTGCACCCCGAGCGGATCGACTCCCGCCTCGAGCGCGACCTGCTCGACGTCCTCTTCGGGGCGGGCGCGGGTCGCGGCGCGGAAGTGCGCCTTGGGCAGGTTCGTGACCGCTTCGAGGCGTATCGGGATCGGATTCGCGACGATCTCTACCGGGAGATGGTCAACCGCGGGTATTTCCAGCGCTCCCCCGAGGAGACCCGGCAGCGCTGGCGGCGCATCTCCATCGCCGGGATCGTCGTCTCCCTGGTTGGCGGGGCATTGCTCATCGCGGTGACCGACTGGTGGGCGCTGGAGCCGATCATCGCCAGCGTGATCGTGTGGCTGGTCATGCTGCGCGTCTCCCGCAGCATGCCGC
>CBFGRG010000259.1:0-5326 GCA_965651105.1 uncultured bacterium
ATCAGGTCCAGGTCTGAGAACGGCCTTCGTGGTGAACTGCCACGCGTCGGACCATGCGGTCCAAGGTAGACCTGCCCCGGGATGCCGTTATCGTTGCTGGACAGCCTCCGCGCTGGTGGATTCGGAGGTGACGTGGTCCGGTGTCTCCGCGACGCGCTCGGCGATGCGCTCCGGTAGCCGCTGCTCGCTGCTGCGGATGCCAACGCCGATCGCGTTCTCGATCGCCTTCGCGTTCGACCTCCCGTGGGAGATGATCGCGGTTCCGTTGACGCCCAGCAGCGGCGCCCCGCCGATCTCGGCGTAGTCGAGCGTCTTCGCCACATCGCGAAACGCCGGTTTCAACACAAGTGCCGCAAGTTTGCGGATGATGTTGGCGGTCAGCTCCCGCTTGAGCGTTTCCATCAGGAGCGTGGCGGTGCCCTCGGCGGTCTTCAGGGCAATGTTCCCGGTGAAGCCGTCCGTGACCACCATGTCGACCGTGCCCAGCGGGATGTCCTTGCCCTCGACGTTTCCGCGAAAGTCGAGGCCGGGCGTTTCGACGAGCAACCGGTGGACCGCAACGGTGAGCAGGTTGCCCTTCGAGGCCTCCTCGCCGTTGCTCAGCAGCCCGATGCTGGGCTCGGGGATGTTGAGCACGTAGCGAGCGTAGGTTTGACCCATGAGGGCGAATTGGACGACGTGGGCCGGTTTGGGGTCGGTCACCGCGCCGAGGTCCAGCACCAGGCAGCGTCCCGTCAGGGAGGGCATCCAGGAGGCGATAGCGGGGCGATCGATTCCCGGGATTCGCCCCAGCGTCATCAGCGCGCCTGCCATCACCGCGCCGCTGTTGCCAGCTGACACCATGGCGACAGCTTCGCCGTCCTTGACGGCTCGCATGGCGCGCATCAGGCTGCTGTCCGGCTTGCGCCGCACTGCCTGGGCGGGGTGGTCGTCCATCGAGATATCGTTGGTCGTACCCACGACCTCGATATCGAGCCCGCCGGCCTCGTGGGTGGCAAGCGCGGCGCTGACCGCCGCTTCGTTGCCGTAGAGGCGAATCGGTACACCGAAGCGTCGTGCGGCGCTGACGGCGCCGGCAACGATGACCTCTGGGCCGTGGTCGCCGCCCATGGCGTCGAGCGCGATGGTCGAAGGGGTGGTCATGGGCGGCGGTCTCCGGTGACGTGCGTTAGATATCGAGGTTCTGGACATCCTGGGCGTGCGCCTGGATGTACTTCCGGCGCGGCGGCACCGCGGCGCCCATCAGCATGTCGAACGTTTCGTCGGCGGCCTGGCCGTCCTCGATGGTGACCTGCTTCAGCGTTCGCCGGGTCGGGTCCATCGTCGTTTCCCAGAGCTGGTCCGGGTTCATCTCACCGAGGCCCTTGTAGCGCTGGACCTCGACGTTCTCACCCTTGTCCTTGAGCACCTCGGCAAGCTCGCGGTCGTCAAACACCCACTGCTCGTCCTTGCCGCGCCCGACCTTGTACAGGGGCGGCTGGGCGATGTAGATGTACCCCTCTCGGATCAGGTCCTCGAGGTGGCGGTAGAAGAACGTCAGCAGCAGCGTGCGGATGTGCGCGCCGTCGACGTCGGCGTCGGTCATGATGATGATCCGGTGGTAGCGCAGCTTCGAGATGTCGAACTGCTCGCCGACCGACGTGCCCAGCGCGGTGATGATGGTGCGAATCTCGTTGTTCTGCAGCATCTTGTCGAGCCGGGCCTTCTCGACGTTGAGGATCTTGCCTCGCAGCGGCAGGATCGCCTGGAAGCGACGCTCGCGGCCCTGCTTGGCCGACCCGCCGGCCGAGTCACCCTCAACGATGTAGAGCTCCGATCGCGACGGATCGCGCTCGGTGCAGTCTGCCAGCTTGCCCGGCAGGCTGAACGTGTCGAGCCCGCCCTTGCGCTGGACCAGCTCGCGGGCCTTTCGGGCCGCCTCGCGGGCGCGGGCGGCATGGAGGCACTTCTCGATCACGCGGCGGGAGATTTGCGGGTTCTCCTCCAGAAACGCGCCGAACGACTCGTTCATCACGCTCTGGACCGCTCCGGAGACTTCCGGATTGCCGAGCTTGCCCTTGGTTTGGCCCTCGAACTGCGGCTCCTCGATCTTGACCGAGACGATCGCGGTCAGGCCCTCGCGGACGTCATCGCCCGAGAGCGAGTCGTTCTTGTCCTTGAGGAAGCCGTTGCGACGGGCGTAGTCGTTGATTGTGCGGGTCAGTGCGGTCCTGAAGCCGGTGTTGTGCGTGCCACCCTCGATCGTATGGATGTTGTTCGCGTAGGTGTACACCGTCTCGGAGAATGACGCGTTGTATTGCAGCGCCACCTCGACATCGACGTTGCCCTGCGGCGTCTCGACAGTACGGTGGACCGCGAACGGCCGGTCATGCAGCGCCTGCTTGCTGCGGTTGAGATGCCGCACGAACGAGGTGATGCCGCCCTCGAAGTAGAAGCTCATTTCCTTGTCGGCACGCTCGTCGATGAGCGTGAGCTTCAGGCCCCTCGTGAGGTAGGCTGTCTCGCGGAACCACTGGGCAATGCCCTCGAAGTTGTAGTCCAGGCCGTCGCGGAAGATCTCGACATCGGCCTTGAACCGCGTGGTTGTGCCGTGAGACGCCTTGGTCGTCTTGCCGACCACCTGCACCGGGCCCAGCGGCAGCCCTCGGCTGTATTCCTGCCGGTAGATCTGCGCATCGCCCTTCTTGACAACCTCGACCGACATCCACTCGGACAGCGCGTTCACGACCGATGCGCCGACGCCGTGCAGGCCGCCGGACACCTTGTAGCCGCCGCCGCCGAACTTGCCGCCGGCATGCAGCGTGGTCATGATCAGCTCGAGCGCGGATTTGCCCGACTTCTTGTGCGTATCCACCGGAATGCCGCGGCCGTTGTCAGCGACGGTGACGACATCGTCCGTGCCGATGGTGCAGGTGATGTGGTCGCAGTGACCCGCCAGTGCCTCGTCGACAGAGTTGTCGACAATCTCGCGAACCATGTGATGCAGGCCACGGGTGGTGGTGTCGCCGATGTACATGCCGGGGCGCCGGCGGATTCCCTCGAGTCCCTCCAGTACCTGGATTTGACTTGCGTCGTAGACGGCCTCGTTGAGGACCTCCTTGACTTGCGTTGCCATTGTGGCGTCTCCTTCTGGACGTGCACCCGAATGCCGGAAAGCACCCGAATCGAAGCGTGCCGCTAAAGCGGCGGTTGTGAGTTATCGGTTCTGGCGTGGACGGGCGAGAACTTCTGGATGATGCGATCGCGGTCGTAATAGAACATCATGCTGGCGATCGCGATACCCGTCCCGAGAAAGCTGTTGACGGCGAGAGCCACCGGAAGCCCCGGCGGCGATTCGATCATGGCGTCCCAGAGGCGCAGGGCCCCGCTCGCGATCAATGCGGCTGCGAGCGAGAACCGCACGGTGGGACCGAAAAAGGTGTGTGAGAAGGTGGCCGAACGCTTCAGGGCGCGAATCGGCCCGATATCGTTGACGACGATGGCCTCGAGCACGAACCTCGCATAAATTGCGACGACGCTCCCGAGCATCACGAGAAAGATCGAGATCATTGCGGCGAGATCGACCTGAACCAGCAGGAGGAACCCCGCAACCAGCAGGATCGGCACGATGGCGATTGCACCGACGATGCCGATCAGGGCGATGAGGCCGACGAACCGGACCCATGCCCGCAGGATGTACTTTGTGACTTCGACAGCCGAGAGCCTTCGGTCGGTCACGGCGAGCGCCAATGGCACCCGCCAGGCGACGGTGAGCAGCGTCGAAGCGAGAAAGAACGCGAACCCAAGGCCGATGATGCCGCCAATGGAGCCGGGATCGGAGATCCCGCCGAGGGCACTCAGCCAGACATCGGCCAGATTTCGACGGTCGATGCCGCTGGAAAGTCCAGGCGCGAATGTGGCCCACATCAGGTTGAACAGGTTGTCGCGAGAGAGCCCGGCGAAGATGGATGGCAGCATGCTGCCGATCACGTCGTTCAACCGGAATGTCTCGCCGATGGCCTGGATTTGCTCGGCCGCCAGCTCACCATTCTCACCGCCGCGCTGGAGCATCTCGCGCCCGAGCGGGTCGGTGATGCGGGTGATTGGCACCTGGATACCGAGCCACAGGAAGAGATCGAGCAAGACCGGCAACACAAGCAGCCACGGCCGCGAGAGCGGCAGCGAGAGCCCGGAGGCAACGGTTTCGTTCACCCCGGAGATTTCGCGAGATGCCTCGCGGATATTTCGGCCAGCCTGTGGCGAAAGTCTGCCGATCACGTCAATCCCATTCGGTCCAGCTCGTCTTCGTCGAACCCGAGATGATGTCCGAGCTCGTGCAGCACAGTGACGCGGATCTCTTCGTCGAGTTCTGGCCCGGTTCCGAACGCACGGACCAGCGGACCCCGATAGACCGATATGCGGTCGGGGATCACCATGGAGTACCCGCCTGAACGCTGGCTTTGCGGGATACCGTGATACAGGCCGAAGAGTTCCTCTGGCTCACCAGCGAGATCGGCTCGACTGCCAGATGGCGGCTCGTCTTCGACGACGATAGCGACGTTGTCGAGATACATCCGGAACGACTCCGGGATGCCTCGCATCGCCGATTCGACACGGCGAGCGAACTTGAGCCGACGAGCCTTGGCGAGCAAGGCTGCTACCTCTCGCTGCCCCTCTATTTTACCAGTTTTCACGCGCTCTCTCCATTGAAAACGTAGTCCCGATGGCGCCAGGTCGCCTAGGGTTCCTGCATTGTTTGGGCCAGGATGTCGCGGCCGATTCCGACGGGACCGGCGAGACCGGTCGTACCTTCCTCGAGCACGACCGCCACGGCATATTTCGGCTGCTCTCCCGGATTTCCGATGAAGCCGATGAACCACGAATGATTGCTCCCGGAGCCGGTCTCGGCGGTGCCGGTCTTGCCGCCCACCGTGTAGCCGGGGACCTGCGCCGACTGGACGGAGCCGGACTCGACGGTGTCGATCATCATGTCCTGCACCTGTTGCGCCGTATTCGGTGAGATCGGCGAAAGCCACGTACCGGAAGGCAGGGTCTCCACCACGTCGCCGTCCGGCGAAAGGATCTGGTCGACCAGGCGCGGCTCGGGAATGTCCCCTCCGTTGGCGTAGGCGCTGGTGATCAGCGCCATCAGCAACGGGGTGACCTGGATCTGCCCCTGGCCGAAACCGGTGTCGGCAACGGCGTTGCTGGAATTCAGGAATTCTTCACTGGATGCAAGCTGACTGTCCGCCACCGGAAGGTCGAAGGGGACACTGCGGCCGAAACCGAAGCCCTCGGCGGCATCCCAGAATTCGTCGCCGCCGATTTGCATCCCGACCTGGGCCAA